>JANXXC010000054.1 GCA_025350765.1 Holophagaceae bacterium
AATAGAAGTTCGAGATGGAAGAGCAGATCGGCGGCTTCACCGATCAGCTCCTCCCGATTATTTTCGCTGGCCTCGCGCTGATGATTCTTGGCGGCGAGGATGACTTCACCCGCTTCCTCAACGACTTTTTTGGCGATGCGGTCAAGGCCCTTAGCGAAGAGCGCTTGCGTGTAGCTTCCTTCTGGAGATGCAGTGGTTCTGCGGTTTTGCAGCAATTTCTCCCATTGGTCCAGCCAGGGCAGGGTGGTGCGTGTTTCTGTTTCATCATCGAAGCAACTCTCGGCACCCCGGTGACAGGTGGGGCCTTCGGGCTCGGCGATGATGAGGAGGCAATCGAGATCGCAATCGGCGCGGATTTCTAGGAGCTTCAAACGGTTTCCGCTGGTCTCGCCCTTAGTCCAGAGCGCCTGCCGCGAACGGCTCCAGAAGGTCACAAAGCCGGTCGCCTGGGTCTTCTCCAGGGCTTCACGATTGAGATAGCCCACCATGCGCACTTCGCCGGAGGAGGCCTGCGCCACGCCGGGGATGAGGCCTAATTCATCAAAGCGGAGCGTGTTCACATCGAGCATGGTTCCTCCAGTCGCATGAGCTGGCCGCGCTCACTCAAATAGCGTTTCAAACGCGGAATGGGCAGGGTGCCTTCGTGAAAGAGCGTGGCCGCCAGAACCGCATCAGCACCCGCTTCCAGGGCTTCAAGAAAATGTGATTCCTGTCCCGCGCCGCCTGAAGCGATCACGGGAATATCCAGCTTGGCGGCCTGGCGGAGTAACTCCAGATCGAAGCCCTCAAGGGTTCCATCGCGGTCCATGGAAGTAAGAAGAATTTCCCCCGCGCCGAGTTCCTGGAGGCGTAACAACCAGGGCAGCGCGGAAAGTTCGGTGGCTTCTTTGCCCCCCTTTATGAAGACCCGCCATCCGCACTCGGGATCGCGTTTCACATCCACCGCGGCGACGACGCACTGCGAACCCACCAGCGCTGCGGCCTGCCGAACCAGCTCAGGATTCCGCACGGCGGCGGTGTTCATCGCCACTTTGTCCGCGCCATTCCGCAGCAGCCGCGTGAAGTCCTCAGGCCTAGATACCCCGCCGCCCACCGCGAAAGGAATGGTCAGCTCCCGCGCCACCTGCCGCACCCAGGTCTCTTGGGTCGAGCGATTTTCTTCGCTGGCGCTGATGTCAAGAAAGACGACTTCATCCGCACCTTCGGCGTCGTAGCGCCGGGCCAGGTCCACGGGGCTTCCGAGATCGCGCAGATTCTTGAACTGCACACCCTTTACTACGCGGCCATCTTTCACGTCCAGGCAGGGAATCACGCGCTTGGCGGGCATCACGCAGCTCCCAGCGCGGCGCGGGTTCGGGGGTCATCCAAGGCGATGCGGCCCTCCAACAAGGCCTTGCCGCTGATGGCACCAATGACGCCGGGAATGGCGCTGAGCGCATCCAGATCCTCCAGATTCCGCAGGCCACCCGATGCTTGAACTTGGAAACCTTCTTTCGAGATCCAGGTGGTGGCTTCGAGACCCGGACCTTGCAAGGTTCCATCGCGACTCACGTCGGTGACCAAGGCCCGCTTGAAACCGAGGGTGAGCAGGCTTTCAAAGATATCCGTGGAGTCGCATTCACTCTCCGCTTGCCATCCCTTGGTGACCACGCGATCACCACGCAGATCCAGGGCAACGATGACGCGATCCGCGGGGAGTCCCGCCAATTCGCGAGGCTTCTCCACGGCAAGCGTTCCGACCACCGGATCAAAACCGCTGGCCAGCGCTTGTTCGATAACCGCACGGCTGCGCAATCCGCCTCCCAACTGGAAACGCACCTGGGGGAAAAGTTCGGGGAATTGGTGAAAGTGGGGCTGCCGCGCCAAGCCGAAGGCGCCATCCAGATCCACCAGGTGAATGCGCGTGGCGCCTGCTTCCACGAGCTTGGCGACCCAGGCTTCAGGCTTCAATTCGTAGTGCGTGACTTTATCGAAGTCGCCATGCAGCAGCCGCACCACGCCGCCACCCAGCAGATCGAGGGAAGGGATGAGTTGAATCATTTTGTTACCTCGGGATGTTCGCCGAGCCAGCGCAGAGCCTTGTCTAGCAAGCCCCGACCGAAGGCTCCGGATTTTTCAGGATGGGGCTGAAAACCCAGCACCTTGCCCTTCGCGGCGGCAGCGGTGAAGGAGCGGCCATGTTCTGCCGAAAAAATCGTGCAGTCATTCACATCCAAGGCATAGCTGTGGACGAAGTAGAGCCAGCCTTTTTCATCCTTGGCAAACGCAGGATGGGAGCGGGTTTGTGCGGTCATGGACCAGCCCATGTGGGGGACTTTAACACCGGGGCCAAAGCGCCGGACCTGGCCAGGGAATACATTCAGCCCTGGGGCTTCAGGGGCCTCTTCGCTGCCTTCAGCGAGGAGTTGGAGGCCCACGCAAATTCCCAAGAGAGGCCGATCTTCAGCGACGCGAGATTTCAATGCGCTCCACCATCCGCTGGCCGCCAGGCTGCGCTGGGCGGCCCCATAGTGACCGTCGCCGGGCAGTAGCCATAGGTCCTCATCCCCAGCCTCGGCGGGGCTTTCGGCGCGTCGGTAGGCGTAGCCCATGGCGTCCAGCGCGCCTTCCAAGGAGGCCAGATTTCCCGCGCCGTAATCCAGCAGCGTGATCATTGGGTGAGGGTTCCTTTGGTGGTGGGAAGCAAGTCGCCATCCACGCGCACGGCGGCTTTCAGGGCGCGGGCCAAGCCTTTGAAAAGACCTTCGACCTTGTGGTGGGTGTTCTCGCCGTATAGCACCGCGGCGTGGAGGTTGAAGGCGCCGCGCATGGAGAGCGCGAAAAAGAATTCGCGCACCATCTCAACTTGAAAGCCGTCGCCGAAAATAATCTTCGGAAGCTCGGCCTGAAAAACGCAGAAGGGCCGCCCGCTCAAGTCCACCAAGACCCTTGCCAGGGTTTCATCCATGGGGACAAAGGCCTCACCCCAGCGGGCGATGCCCTTGCGATCTCCCAGGGCTTCGCGCAGCGCGTCTCCCAGGCAAAGGCCGACATCCTCGATGAGATGGTGGCTGTCCACGTGGAGATCGCCCTTGGCCTCGATGTCCAATGCGAATCCACCGTGCTTGGCGAGCTGCATGAGCATGTGGTCGAAGTAGCCGAGGCCCGTGGAGATGCGGGCTTCTCCGCCATCCAAGTCGAGGCTCAGCTTGATGTCGGTTTCAAGGGTGGCGCGGTTCAGCGTGGCTTTTCTCATGGCTGCTCCTGAAGGCTTGGAAGAAGGGCGAGAAGGGTGGGAGCGACGAGATCATCCGGTTCGGAGATGATGTTGCGGTCGGGCCCCACGGCGGCGAAGCGCCACGTGAGGTCGGGGCGAATTGCTCGCGCGGCGCGAAGACACGCCGCATCGTCTCGGGTATCGCCGACGAAGGTGATGACTTCGGCGCGGAAAGCGTCGGCAAGCTGAAGAAGCCCATTGGGAGCGGGTTTTCGAAGGTGGCTCGCGGCGTCGCAGATGGCAGGCAACTTCCAGCCGAGCACCTCGAAGGCCATGGTCAATTCCTCGGGTGGCCGACCCGTGAGAATGGCGAGATCGCAACCGAGGTTTCGCAGCGCCCCCAATTCGATGAGCGGTTTTTCGGATTTACAGGTCTCGGCGTAGTGCTTTTGGACCACGATTTGGGCCTGCGGCTCTCGCGATTGGATGTCTGATTCCAAGTCGGGAAAACCAAGGCCCTCGGCCCTCCAGAGGCGATCCATTTCACCGCGCTCCGCCAATACCCAGGCCGCTGCGGCGAGGCGGAAATCGTTGTTGAAGCCGCCCACGCGCTTGAAGGCGCGAAAGTGCTCGTCGGTCCAAACCAACCCCGGCAACAGCTCAAAAAGCGCGCGGCTCACGGCCTCCATGAAGCTACGCTCCGCCTCGATGAGCACGCCGTCCACATCCAGCGCCAGCAGTTCCCGCCGGGGCTTTGGCTTCTCAGATTCAACAGTGGCATTCAGCGTTTTGCCGGTGCGCTGAACGACATCTTCCGTGCCGATCCCCACGCGAGCGGACTTCGCGCCTGGCAGCGCCCGAGCGAGCAGGCCAGCCTGCCTCAGCGTTGGTGCAGGGTCGGGTGAAATATGCAGGAAATTGGCGGCGCTTTCGGCGACATCATGATGGGACAGGGAGCGTCTCAAACGGTCCCGCCGCGCGGCGGTGGCGCGGATCTCCGCTTCGAAATCGAAGGTGAAATCCAAGGCCACGTCCAACGCTTCGAGGCTCGCGGATGACATGGAATAGGGCAGTTGCAGCGTCGCCAATTTGCCGATAAGCGTGGGATCACCGATGACGTAGCCCAATCTCCAACTGGCTGAAGCCAGGGCTTTGCTGAAGGTGCGCAGCAGCAGCAGATTGGGGTAGCGATCCACCGCGAGCCGATGGGTGAGCGGCGCAAACTCCGCGTAGGCTTCATCCAGTACCACTAGCGGCGGTTCCGGCTGCGCTGCGGCGGCTTCCAAGAGCGGTTCCAACTCATCAGGCGAAACCCAGGCGCCGGTGGGATTATTGGGCAGCGTGATCCAGAGCTGACGGGAATCTAGGGCCTTGAACCAGGGTTCCAGTGGAAAGCCCGTGCCCACCGGCAG
The DNA here is from genome assembly GCA_025350765.1 of Holophagaceae bacterium. Classification (GTDB taxonomy): domain Bacteria; phylum Acidobacteriota; class Holophagae; order Holophagales; family Holophagaceae; genus JANXPB01. The sequence goes on from JANXXC010000054.1 coordinate 4,609, forward strand.
CGGCCTTACCTTGCCCATGTGGCGTCGCACTAGCATCGGATAAAGTCTGAAGCCCGGATCGGGAATGGCCACGCTGTCGCCGGGGCGGAGGCCCGCCAGGGCGATGAGATCCAGAAGGTTTCCGCTGGAAGGGCCCAATAACACGCCGCCTTCCGGCGCGCCCAGACGCACGCGAAGCCGCTCGGTGAGTTCCACCTGGCGTTCGGGATATTGCTGGAAGGGAAGGGCGCGAAGCCTCGCCAGCAGGGCATCCTTGGCTTCGGCGGGCCAGTCGGCGGCGGCCTCGTTCATGTGCAGGCGCACGAGGCCAACGAGGTTGACGGGTTCTTCAGGCCGCGTGTAAGCGGGGGTGTCTTCGAGATCAGGTCGGAGGAAGGTCATGGCAAATCCGCGAGCGAACGAAAAGGTGGTGTGGAGTTTTTTTGAACCTGCGGCCAGCTATTAATGCCGCCGCAGTTCGGCGCTCATGGCGTGATGATGCAGCCCCTCCGCCTGGGCCAGCCGCTGAACCCAGGGCGCCATGGAGGCCGCATCTGCAGGTTCCAATTTGATGAGGCTTTGACGCTTGAGATAGGTGGCCACCCCGAGAGGACTGGAATAGCGGGCGCTGCGGCTGGTGGGCAGCACGTGATTGGGGCCAGCACCGTAATCGCCAAAGGCCTCGCCGCTGCTGGGGCCTAGAAAGAGCGCGCCCGCGGCCGTGAGAAAGGGTGTCCAGTTTTCGGGATCGCGAACCATCAGCTCCAGGTGCTCAGGCGCCCAGGCTTGGGCGAAGGCGATGGCATCTTCTCGGTCTGCAAGAATGAGCTGGCCGTGGGCGCTAAGGCTCTGTTCGAGAATGGCGCGGCGGGGGGAGGTGGCCACGCGAATTTCGAGTTCCTTGGCGACCTTGTCCAGCAGGTCTTGATCCGCTGAAACCAGCACGGCCGCGGCGTCGGGGTCGTGCTCGGCCTGGGCCAGCAGATCTTCCGAGAGGATTGAAGCATCGGCGCTGCTATCGGCGATGACCAGCAATTCCGTCGGACCCGCCACGGAATCAATGCCGCAGCGTCCCTGCAATTGGCGTTTGGCTTCGGCCACAAAGCGATTGCCCGGCCCCGCGATGAGATCCACTGAGGGCTCCCCAAAAGCCAGCCAAGCCACGGCCTGGGCGCCGCCAAGGGTGTAGATCTCATCGAGTCCGAGTAGAGCCGCGGTGGCCAGCACCAGCGGATCCGGGCCCCCGGCTTTGGGCGGCGTCACTGCCACGATGCGATGCACGCCCGCCACCTGGGCGGGGATCGCGGTCATGGCCAGGGTCGAAGGATAGAAGGCGCGACCACCGGGAACGTAGAGCCCCACCCGATCGAGGGGCACCCAGCGCTCGCCGACGCTGCCGCCACCCGGCAGGTCCAGACTCAAATCTAAGAGGCAATTTCGCTGGCCTTCAGCAAAGCGGCGCACGTTGGCGATGAGGGTTTCCAGGGCTTCGATGAGGCCCGGATCGGAGGCACGTAAATCCTTCAGCGCAGCCGATAATTTCGATTGTGGAACCCGCAGGTTGGACGGATCCAGCTTCAGGCCATCGAACGTTTCGGTGTAGCGCAGCACCGCGTCCAGCCCATTTTGGCGCACGTCCGTCAGGATCCCTGCGACCCGCTCCTGTGTTTCCCGCTCTACCTCTGCATCCCTGCCGAGTCGCGCCACCAGATCGGGAATCCCGCCGGGCAGCTTGGCCCGGTCATTCAGTCGGATGGAGGAGATGAAGTAACACCTGTGCACCTCAAAGGCGAAGGCTGAATGCTCTCAGGGGACCAAGGTTAGATCAAGCTGAATTATGCCTGGGCCGCAAAAGCGGGTGAGAAGCTGCGGTGAGGCTGAATCTTTCGTTCTGATTCTTCCGGCATCTCTGCCCAGGTCCAAGCTTCGGGCTGATCGAGAATGGCTTGGGCCAAGGCCACGTGGAGCGCGTGACCCGCCGCGTGGGCTTCCACAAGCCCGGCCAGGGGGGCGCCCAGCAAGGCCAAGTCGCCGATGAGGTCCAGCATCTTGTGGCGCACTGCCTCATCTTCAAAACGCAGCACTTCGTTCAGAGGGCCATCGCTTCCGAAGACCACGGCGTTGTCGAGGCTTCCACCCAGAGCCAAGCCCCTGGCGCGCATGTAATCAATTTCTTCTTCCAGGCAGAAGGTGCGGGCTGCCCCAAGTTCCCGGCGATATTTGTCGGGCGTCAGGCTCAGCTCACGGCTTTGGCGGCCGATGGCGGGGTGGTCGAAATCAATGGTGTAGCGGATGCGCAGACCCAGACCCTCAGTGGGCAGAACACGAATCCACTTGCCGTTTTGGCGGACTTCTACGGGGCGCAGAATCTTAATGAAACGGCGACGACCCGCGAGGGTTTGGACTCCAGCGCGAAGAATCGCGGCCACCCATGGCTCGGCGCTGCCATCCAGGATCGGCAATTCTTCGGCGCTAAGTTCGATGAGCAGATGCTCGACTTCCAAGCCCACCAAGGCCGAGAGCAGATGCTCCACGGTCTGAAGGCGAATGCCATCCTTGACCAGGGTGGTGGCTAGGGTGAGGTCCCCAGCGTTGCGAGCCTCCACGGGGATGTCCGTGCCGGAGGGCAGGTGGCGGAAGACCAGACCCGTGGCACGATCTACCGGCACCAGCCGGACCGTGCAGGATCGGTTTCCATGCAGTCCGTTGCCACTCAGGCTCACGGGTGCCGCCAGGGTCTGGGGGCGATGGTTGCGGTTCCAAGTCGACATAGCGAGTTAGCAAGCCGAATTCATGCCAAAAGTATTATCGTTGATTTGTATAATCTTAATACGAAGTCTCGGACCAATAAACGTGGTTTCAACGCCCACAGTCTGTGGCTCGGGCCCAATCTTCGGGAGTCGTGATTTTCAAGTTGGAGGCGGGTGAGGCCACCATCTTGACCCTTCCTCCCATTGCTTCCAGAAGGGCCACATCGTCGGTGGCGGAAAATCCGGTCTTCCGAGCCCATTCGAAGGCGCGGCGCCAAGTCCCCAAACGGGAGATTTGGGGGGTCTGTGCCCGAAAGATGGTCTCCCTGGGGATGGTGTCCAGAACCTGGCCCTCGCCATCCACCCGCTTCAACGTATCGGTGGAGACTTCACCCAACAGGGCGCCATCCCAGGATTCCAGGGCCGCGATGGCTTCTAAGATTGGCCCCGCCGGCGGAAAGGGGCGGACCGCATCGTGGATCATCACGATGGAATCCGGATCATCCGGAAGGGCCTCGAGGGCCGCCAGCACCGAGGCTTGGCGGGACGGGCCACCTTCCACAACCCAAGAGGGCAAATGGAAATCCCAGCTCTTGGCCTCCTGGACGCGGGTAGGTGGGACCGCCATGGCAATCCCCGACAATCCGGGCATACCCGCCTGGAGAAAGGCCTCGATGGTGACCTTCAAAAGGGGTTTCCCCTGGAAATCTCGAAACTGTTTGGGCGTGCCACCGCCCATGCGTTCCCCCCGGCCACCGGCGGGGATCACTAGATAAACTTTAGCGCTGGCGGGTGATGAAGGGCTCGACACCACGGTCCTTGAAGAACTTGGCGAGCTTATCCGCTGCCTGTTCGGCTTCCGAGAGCTGCATGTAATTGCCTGCGCGGACCCGCTTCAAGGGGCGCCCGTCTCGGGCCACACCGTCCAGCAGACTCACGGGGCCAAAAGAGCCCTGCTCAAGCTCTCGGCTAAGGCGATCCACGTTCACCTTCTCGGTCAAGGCGGCGACCTGGATGGTGTAAGGATTCAGCTGATCCAGGGCGGGGTCCAGGTTCTTGGGGGCCCCGGAGACATCCACGGTCCTGATGTGAACTCTCGTGAATCCTTCGGTTAGGAATCCCAGGTCCATGGCGGATCGTTTAGAGAGATCCAGGATACGGCCCTTGGCGAAGGGCCCGCGATCATTCACCTTCACGATCACTTTCTTGGCGTTGTCGAGGTTTTCGACTTCCAAGTAGGTACCGAGCGGCAAGGTCCGGTGTGCACAGGTAAGGTCTTTGGGATTAAAAATTTCGCCGCTGGCGGTGGGCCGGCCGGAGAAACCGTCGCCATTGCCGCCATACCAACTGGCTTCGCCTGATTCCTGATATTCCCGCTCACTGGCGATCGCAGCACTCCCCCTTGGGCTGGCTACCCTTGAGGCCCTGGAAACCGGAATGCGAGTGCAGTGAAGGGTGAAAAGCAGCCCCAGCGCAGCGGCTGAGGAAGGCGTGAAGCGCCGCACCTTGCATAGGAGGCCGCTACGAGCCGACAGAGCAGCAAGGGTGGACTGGGTAGACCGGACCGTGTGCCTGGCCAGACGGACCTCAACCAGACGGGCCCAAACCAGACCCGGGGGATTTCCGTTCATGGCCGAGGGGTAGGACATGCATCTCCGGATTCGAAACCGTCAACACGGCCCATCCGATTAGTCTATCGGAAGGCCTTGTGAAGTAAAGCAAAAATGCCCAAATGGACCTCATTTAACGGCAAGTTCATTGCTTATCCGGGATTTCCGAAACCTGGAATGGACTGGGTTTGTTGCCCCCCAAAAGGAAGGCCGCCGGAAGGCTCTTGATGTGGGCTTGCGCCTCTTCACGAGTCTTGAAGGATCCGCTGAAGATTTGAGTACAGGTCTTTCCGTCTTTCATTCGAATGGGGAGAGAGAAGGGCGATTCGCCAGTGCCCTCCAGCAGCTTGGAGGCGTGCTGGACGGTCTCAACCTGGCACGCGATTTCGAGACGAAGGGTCCAGGAGGCTTTGGGGAGGCCAACGCGATGGGCCTGGCCTTGGGCATGGGCTCGGGTGAGCAGGGGATCCTGGCCTGCTGGGGCTGGCGTAGGTGGTGCTGGGACCGGCTGAGGCTTGGCTGGTGGGGGTGTGGGTGGCGGTGTTGCGACGACCTTTGGGTCTAGCGGTGCAGGCTTTTTGGGTTCCGGGGCGAGGGCCGGAGCGGGGGAAGAGTTTTTCACGGGCGGAATAGAGTGGTTTGAAAGCGAAGCCGTTGGATTCGAGGCTCCACCCTGACTGTCCGGAGAGGGGACCCTCAACTCCTGGGGCGGAAGATCCGCAGGTTTCCGATGCATCCACCAGTAACAGGTGGAGGCGCCGATCCCTCCGATGAGGAGGAGGAGTCCTGCAAGTACACCCCAGCGAGATTTCTGCCGAGTCCCTTCCCCCGGTCCCTCGCCAAAGGCCGTGGGAGCGGAGTCGGACCACTCCAAAGGCGGGGGGAGCGGCAACAGTCCCGAGCGTGGGGTGGGAAGCACGGCGCTTCCAGACTCCAGGGTGTAGGCGATGGGGGCGGTAATTTTCAAGACCGGCGCTGGGAGGGCCAGTTCTTCCTCGTCTTCGAGTTCCTCTGGGGAGTCGGGTTCCAGGGGGAACCCCGATTCCCGGTGGGTCTCTTCCTGATCGAGAGCCTCAGACAAATGCCCCAGATTTGCGGTGGGGGAGGATGCAGCCTGGATGCTGTGGAAGAGGGGCGGGACTTCCAGGGAGGGTTCTTCGGGAGGCGCCGGCACCTCCGAGAGGGTGATGATGGGTGGAATCAATCCGGGATGTTCTGGCTCCATATCCAGCGAGGCGGGCAGCAATGTGGGCACCGTCAAGGGGGTGAGCAAGCCCTCCTCGCCGCCCAGGGGCAGGTTCAGAAGATCCTGCGTGGAGGGTTCAGGCTGTGCTTGCAAGTGGCCCCAACCCATCTCTCGCAGGAAGAGCACAAAGGCTCCGAGGCGCACGGGCTCCGCGGCGGCGTCCCGGCTGAGTTCAAGAAGGGTCCGGCGCCCATTGATGAGCCCAGGAACTCGTTCCAGATCCGGGGGCAGCCCCAGTCCATTGAGTTTCAGCCGATCCAGCACCATCACTTGGGAGAGTGGACCCAGCAACTCCAGCAGGCGCTCCCGATCCTGCAGATTCAGGAGGCCTCCCAGCAGCAGGGCCGGGGTATCCAGATTCAAGCGCACTACCGTGTTGTCCAGAACTTTGGCGACGAATTCCGGGGTTCCATCCGCCGTGCCGATGGCTCCCCAGACGACCCTCTCCACCTGGAGCTTGGCCATGTCCAGAAGATCCCTTTGGGTGAGGAAGCCCAACTGGATGAGGTTCTTTCCCACGCTCATTCCCGGTTGGAGATTGGACATGGCGTAGTCCATCTGGTCCTGGGTGAGGCGACCCTTTTCCACCAGAAGATGGGTGAGGCGATCCAGGGGATGCGTGCTCTGGGCGAAGATGATGCGGCCTTGGTCGAAAAAAATGTTTCGCTGGGGATCGTTGCCCAAGCGCCACTGGCCCGTGGCGCCTTCACGGTGGCGCTGAAAGAGGTCTTGAAGCGAGGAGAGCGGCATCATTTCACCACCCATCGCTGGAGCTTCAATTTCCCGACCTTCACCAGCATCTTCATGGCGGTCTTCAGGGCTAGGCGGAAGGATGGGTCCGAAACTTTTTCGCCATCAAGGCTCACGGCTCCCTGCGCGATGAGGCGTTCGGCTTCCTTGCGGGAGGGTGCGAGACCCTGTTCCACCAGCAACCTGGCCAATTGAATCTCGCCGACCGTGGCGGCGACTTCCACTTCCGGCGCGTCTTCGGTCTTCCGTTCGGAGAAACGTTTTACCCAGCGATCGGCGGCCTCCACGGCTTCAGAGGCACCATGGAATTGCGTCACGACCTCTCTGGCCAGGGCCTTCTTGGCATCCATGGGGTGGGTGGTTTGACTGGTCTTCATGGCTTCGATTTCAGAAGGCAG
>JANXXC010000077.1 GCA_025350765.1 Holophagaceae bacterium
ATCCCTGTCTCCCCTGCCACTCTGGTCTGGCCCCAGCAACTAAGCTGGGGCCGCGTTTTTCTCCGAAGGCCCTTCTTCCCATCCCGGAGCATCCTTTGATCTCGACCCTCAAGACTCAGGCTCAGGACCTCATCGCGGAATTGAACCGCGTGGATTGGCCGAAGAAGGAAAAGGTCATGCGATACACCTGGTCCGTGGTGATCCTCTCCATCTTGGTTGGGTTCTACCTCTGGGCCGCGGATCTAGGGATCGCTAAACTGCTCAAGTTCATCATCCCGACCCATTAATGGAGGCTCCGATGGCTGAGACGACCGAGACGACCGAGTTGGCAGAACCCACCGCACAGCCGGCGAACCCCGCTGTCGGGCGCCACCTCGCCTGGTTCATCATCCACACCTACTCCGGTTACGAAGCCAAGGTGATGGAGCACCTGCGCCAGCGCATCAAAATGGAAGAGCGGGAAGAACATTTCGGGGACATCCAGATTCCGGAAGAGACCTATGAAGAAATGAAGGTCGATGCCAAATCTGGCCGCAAAGAGCGCGTCATTAAGAAGCGCAAGTCCTTCCCTGGCTATCTCCTAGTCCAGATCGCGGTCACCAAGAAGGGCGAGAGCTCTGAGATGGAAGACGCCGACTGGCACCTGGTCCGCAATACTCCGAAGGTGACCAGCTTTGTGGGGGCCAACAAGAAACGCCCCACGCCGCTAACCGATGAGGAAGTGCGACAGATCATGAACCACCAGGAAGAAACCCAGGAGAAGCCCAAGCCGAAATACCACTTTGAGAAGGGCGAAAAGGTCCGTATCATTGACGGCCCCTTCGCGAATTTTGAAGGGGATGTGGATGAGATTCACGAAGAGCGCTCCACCATCAAGGTTTTGGTGACGGTCTTCGGTCGCAGCACCCCCGTTGAGCTCGATTTTATTCAGGTGGAAAAGCGCTAATCCCGGCGCCCCACCCTTCAAGGCGGCAGTCGCCGGCATGCGCCGGAATCAGTCGCGGAACAGGAAGACATCATGGCAAAAAAGATCACTGGCTATATCAAGCTGCAGCTGCCCGCGGGCGAAGCGACCCCGGCCCCTCCCGTCGGCCCCGCCCTCGGCCAGCACGGCGTGAACATCATGGAATTCGTGAAGCAGTTCAACGCGAAATCCGTCACGGCCGTGGAGAAGGGCACCATCCTTCCGGTGGTCATCACGGTCTTCGCTGACCGTTCCTTCAGCTTCATCCTTAAGACTCCGCCCGCTGCGGTGCTGATCAAGAAGAAGATCGGCCTCGATAAAGGCAGCGCCACCCCCAACAAGGTGAAGGTCGGCAAAATCACCCAGGCTCAGATCGAAGAGATCGCCAAGGTCAAGATGCCCGACCTGAATGCTGGCAGCCTGGAAGCCGCCATGCGGTCCATCGCGGGATCCGCGCGCTCCATGGGTGTCGAAGTCATCAATTAGTTTTTTCAATGGCGACGAAGCAGCGTGCTAAGTCCCCGGCGACCGCGACCGTTTTCGCGGCAGATCAAGGATAGGAGCCAACATGGCAAAAACCGGAAAGAAGTACCGGGCTGCCGCGGCCAAGATCGAAGATCGCCCCTATGAGCTAAAAGAGGCTCTCACTGTCATCAAGGACGCGGCTTTCGCCAAGTTCGACGAGACGGTCGAGGTTCACATGCGGCTCGGTGTCGACCCCCGCCACGCGGACCAAATGGTCCGTGGAACCCTTGTCCTGCCCCATGGCACGGGCAAGACGATGCGGGTGGCGGTTATCGCCCAGGGCGAAAAGATCAAGGACGCGGAAGCCGCGGGCGCCGAAGTGGTCGGCGGCGATGATCTCGTCGAGAAGATCGCGGGCGGATACCTGGAGTTCGACGCGCTGGTGGCGACCCCCGATATGATGAAGGGCGTCGGACGCCTGGGTAAGGTGCTCGGCCCCCGTGGCCTCATGCCGAATCCGAAGACCGGCACGGTCACTTTCGACGTGGCCAAGGCCATCAAGGAAATCAAGGCCGGCAAAGTGGAATACCGCGTCGACAAGACCGGCATCATTCACGCCGGTGTTGGCAAGCTGTCCTTCGGTGTTGAGAAACTCGCCGAAAACGCCCAAGCCCTCATGGATGCAGTCTTGAAGGCGAAGCCTTCCGCCGCCAAGGGGAAATACGTCAAAGCCATCCACATGGCTTCGACCATGGGCCCCTCCATCACCGTCGCAGCCGTCTCGGCTGAGAAGTAAGGGAGGCTGACATGGAAAAGAACAAAAAGATCGCTGAAGTCGCCGTGCTCAAGGACGCCTTCTCCTCCGCCACCACGGCGGTGGTCGTGGAGTTCAAGGGCCTCACCGTGGTTAAGGACACGGCCTTCCGCAAGACCATCCGGGAGAGCCAGAGCCAGTATCGCGTATCGAAAAACACCCTTCTTCGCCTCGCGGTGAAGGGAACTGCCTTCGAGAGTTTTTCGGACCTGTTCCAAGGTGCCAGCGCTGTCGCTACCACCCAAAAGGATGGGATCGCGCTCGCTAAGGCCGTGCAGGGTTTTCTCAAGGACAACCCAGCGGTCAATTTCAAAGCCGCCATCATGGACGGCAAGGCCCTCAGCGCTACGGAGCTTCAGGCCCTCGCCGAGCTTCCCAGCCGCGAAGTACTCATTGCCAAGCTGCTGTACCTCATGCAGTATCCGATTTCTGGCCTGGCCATCGTCCTGGACGGAATCCGCAAGCAGAAGGAAGGCGCGGCCTAGGCCGTACCCTCGATCCTCCGACCCTCAACCCTGAATTCCGTATCTCAACATTTTGAATCAAAGGAGAATTCCATGGCTCTCACAGCTGATCAGCTGATCCAGGAAATCGAAGGAATGACCGTTCTCGACCTCGCCAATCTCGTGAAGGCCCTGGAGGAGCGGTTCGGCGTTTCCGCCGCGGCCATGTCCGCCCCCGCCGCGGGTGGCGCTGCCGCCGCCCCTGCCGGTGAAGAGCAGACCGAGTTTGATGTCGAGCTGACCGAAGGTGGACCGAACAAGCTGAACGTCATCAAGGCGATCCGCGAAATCGTTTCCGGCTTGGGCCTCAAGGAAGCCAAGGACTTGGTGGACGGCGCCCCCAAGGTGGTCAAGGAAGGCGTGTCCAAGGACGAAGCCGCCAAGATCAAGGAAAAGCTCGAAGCCGCTGGCGCCAAGGTTACCGTCAAGTAACCGGCCCATCCGGAAGACTTGCAGAGCGTGGGGGGTCAATGAAGCCCTTCACGCTTTGCGTCTTTCCGTCGAAGTGGTATGCTTATTCCTTGCGCTTGAACTAGGATCTCCGGTTCAGGCCACTCGAGTGCTCGCACTCGACCCACCCAGCCATCCCGAAAAGGCCCCGGTTGCGATCCTACCCGCACACCCGAACCATCCCTTTCGAGCCGGTCTCCGACGCAGCGACGCTGTAAGTCGGGGGCTGGCCATCGGCCTGCGCTCTAGTGCTCTATCGCACCAGGACGCAACACGTACGACGCACCTTTTTGACATTTGCAGTTTGACTTTTGCAGCTCCCCTGGAGTGACCCATGAGCGTTCAACAGAACATCTATCGCCAGCGGCACAATTTCTCGAAGATCCGCTCCCTGGTTCCCATCCCGAACCTCATTGACATCCAGAAGCGGAGCTATGACGAGTTCCTGCAGATGAACCTGCTGCATGGCGAGCGGGATGACCGCGGCCTGAAGTCGGTTTTCGAGTCCATGTTTCCGGTGCAGAACGGCAAGAACGCCGATGGCACTGACGCGACCCTCGAGATCGAATTCCTGGATTACACCGTGGGCCATTGGGCCTGCAAGTGTCAGAAATTCGTGGGCCTCGACCACCTGCGTACGGTCTGCAAGAGCTGCAACCATCACATCGTGACGGATCACCCCAAGGATCCCACGGTGGACTGCCCCAAGTGCGGCACGCGCAACAAGAACGCCGCCACCATCTGTGACGTCTGCAGTGAGCCGGTGAGCCTGCATTCCAAGATGAGCATGGAAGAGTGCGTCGAGCGCGGGGCCACCATGGCGTCCCCGTTGAAGATCCGCGTGCGCCTGAACCAATTCGAGAAGGACGACAAAGGCAACCGCCGCTACAAGCAGAGCCAGGAATCCGAGGTCTACTTCGGCGACGTGCCGACCATGACCGACCGTGGCACCTTCATCATCAATGGCACCGAGCGCGTGATCGTAAGCCAGCTGCACCGCAGCCCCGGCGTCTTCTTTTCCATCAGCCCCGACAAGAGCCAATACAGCGCTCAGATCATTCCTTACCGCGGCTCCTGGATTGAATTCGAGCTGGACGCCAAGGGCCTGCTCTACGCGCGCATCGACCGCAAGCGCAAGTTCCTGGGTTCCACCTTCCTGCGCGCCCTCGGTCTTTTT
>JANXXC010000057.1 GCA_025350765.1 Holophagaceae bacterium
GGTCTCCACAGCCACTTCGGCAGTGGCTGGAACTTCCACCTTCTTGGCGTACTTGCGGTTGAAGCGCTCCACGCGGCCGGCGGTGTCCATGTTCTTCTGCTTGCCCGTGTAGAAGGGATGGCAAGCGGAGCAGACTTCCACGCGCAGCTCTTTTTTGGTGGAACGGGTCATGAACTCATTGCCGCACTGGCAGTGAACCTTCACGTCGTTCAATTCGGGATGGATGTTGGCTTTCATGTCTTCCTCCTGTGACCGACCGGATGCTCAAGCGGCACGCGGCTTGTCCACGTAAGAGAGATAGTTTACCAAAAAGAGGGAAAGCCTCAAGCCCCGATTTATTGGGGGCTCAAAGACTCTGGGGCCGCAGAACCCATCGCTCCGCCAGTAGCCGCTGGAGCCGCAGCGCCCCCAACACCCCCAGTTGGAGGGCCACGTTGAAACTCAGTTCCCCCAGAACCATCCAGAGGCCCCGATTATTCCAGTGGAAATGGACGCGCTGAAGCACGACCACCTCCATGAAGAACATGAAGGATGTGAATACCAGCGTCTCCACCGCACTCTGCCAGAGAGGCCGTTTTTGTCCGTGACGTTCCAACAGGTACCCCGTGTAGGCCCCATAGAAGGTCCGCGTGATGACAAAACCCCGAGTGCTGGTGAAACCCAATGGGATGGACAGAAGGGCCGTGAAACTGATGGCCATGATGAGTCGCCATCCACCATCCAATCGCTGCCAATGCCGGCGAACCCAGAAGAACCCTGCGCCCACGGCCAAGCCATGGGCTAGGGCGAAGGCCAAGGCGATGAACCAGGGCCATCCTTGAGCCCAGAGATGGCCTCCTGTGGCGGCCCCGATCAAGGCACCCGCGGCGAGCGACGTCACATGGCGGTGGCCGAGGTCCCTCACATCTCCGTTCGAAAGCTCCAAGGCCAGTTCCCGCGGGCTTTCCTTATCCATGAGGAGCCTCGACATGGACGCCTCGTCGGAAATGCCCTTGGACTCGGCCTCGTCCATCAAGTGGGCTTCCAACTCGCGCAAAACCAATCGCCGGCGGCGCACCGGCACGGCCTGAAGACCTCGCTCAACCTCACCAAGATAGGAGGCGAGGGCCCTTTTCATCCCTTGGATCCAGCAGGCCCGACGAAGCCTTCGACCATGTTCACAAAGAGGCTCCACTCCTTTTTCTTCGCTTCCAGGAAAGCGGTGCCCGCGGGAAGCAGGGAGTAGTAGCGGCGGTCCCGGCCATTGGCCTGAGTCTGCCAATACGAGGAGATGAATTCAGCCGCTTCAAGCTTGTGAAGGGCCGGATAGAGCGCGCCCTCCTTCAGCGTGTAGCTGCCGTTGGTGCGCTGCAGCACCGTCTCGATGATCTGGTAGCCGTACATGGGCCCTTCGGTCAGCAAGGAAAGCAGCAGAATGGGTGTGCTTCCTTTCAGAAGTTCACGGTCCATGGGATCTCCCGGTTTAGTCTCCAGTTTACCTCGCAAGGCGATGGGGGCAAGGGGTGATGGTGAGGTGCGAGGTATGAGGTATGAGGTTCAATAAGGTCGCGGCCAAAGGCCGCATCGATTCGACCTCATCCCTCGTACCTCACCATCACCCTTTCATCGCATCGGTCAACGGGATGCGGCTCGCCCGCCAGGCGGGCAGGAAGCCCCCCAGCAGGCCCATGATGAGGCTGAAGGCCACGCCTTGGAACATCAGGCCCGGCGTGATGGTGAAGGCGAAGCTCACGTCGCTGAAGGTGTCGAAGCTGGTGGTGCCGGTCTGGATGCCGTTGGCGAAGAGCGCCAACAGGGAGCCCAAAATGCCGCCGGTAGAGCAAAGCAGGATGGCCTCCCACTGGAAGCTGGCCATAATTTCCCGCTGGCGGAATCCGATGGCGCGCAGGGTTCCGATTTCTTTCGTCCGATTCGCCACCGCCGCGTACATGGTGTTCATGGCCGCGAAAATGGCCGCCGCCGTGAGGATGATGGTGATCATATTCCCCAGGATGCGGATGGGGTCGCCCGCCTTGGTGAGCTCCTTGAAATAGGCCCTCTCGCCGACGACTTCCAATTTCAGCCGCTTATCTTCATCCACGGCCTGCGTGAAGGCGGTCAGGCGCTCCGGTGATTCCAAGCGCGCCAAAAGGCTGGAATAACTTTCCCGCTTGAAGGCCTGCATCACGTCGTTCACGTCGGTGAAAATCTCGCTTTCAAAGGAACTCCCCCCCGCTTCAAAAGTCCCGACGATGTCCCAGGAACGCCCGCCCATCTTGACGCTGCGGCCCAGTTCCAATCCGTTGAAGCGGCCCTGCATTTTGGCGGGCACCACCACCTCCGACAATCCAGGGCGAAACCAGCGGCCTTGCGCCAAATGAATCTGGGGGCGCATGGAAAGTCCTCTCGGTTCCAGCCCGCGGACGGTGACATTGGTATCGGAACCATCGGCCTTTTGAAAGAGCTTCACCACCACAACCTCGGCGGAGCAGATGGGGCCTTGTTCATCGCGAGCCAGCAGCGGATGCACTTTGAGAATTCTCATGCGACCCCGCTCGATGCTGGAGTTCAATTCAAAGCGCGCGTTGGGCCGCAACACCATCGCCTGATCCTCGCGGCCCGAAGTCACGAAGGCCACGGAGAGCCCTTGGGCCAGGGACAGCACCACCACGAAGATGCCCACCACCAGCGCGATGGCACCCGCCGTGGTGAAGGTCGCGACCTTGCGCTGCCAGAGGGAACGCAAGTTGTAGCTGATGGGAATGGGGTAGGCGATGAGCGCCCACACCAGCCAGAGGAGGTAGGCCAGAAAGGGCGATAGGATGAGCAGCAGAATCGCCATCAGAGCGTTTTCAACCCTTCGGTGATGGGCCTTCGCACCGCTTGATAGGCCGGGATAAAGGTGGAGAAGAACCCCACCACCAAGGCCCCAAAAAAGCAGACCAGGAAGGTTGATTGGGTCACGCGAAAATCCTGGAAAAAGGGGAAGATCGCGCCCAAGACGGGCCGCAGCACCGTCGCGATCAGCCAGGTCAGACCGAGCCCCAGCAAGCCGCCCGCGCCCGTCACCAGCAAGCCTTCGCCAATGACCAGCATCATCACCCTTCCGGCGGTGAAGCCCAGTGCCCTAAATACGGAGATCTCCGTCGTACGTTCGCGAATGGCCATGGCCATGGTGCTGAAGGCCACGAAGAGCAGCGCCACCAGCACCACCGCGGAGATGCCTTGAAGCAGCGTGTTGATGTTGCCCATCATCTTGACGAAACTGAGCTGGAAGGCATTTTCCGTTTCACTCAAGGTTTCGGCGGCGGAGTTGGCGTAGTTGCGATCAATGCGCTCGCAGAGTTTCGGAATGTCGTCGGCGGTCTTGGTGCGTACGAAAAAAGTCCCCAATCGCCCCTTCATGCGCGGGACGCTTTCTTCTAGCAGCTTGTAGTGGAAGTGGAGCACGTTCTCGTCGCTGGGCCTGGGCGACTTGAAAATCACGCGGATGGTGAGGCGCGGACTGATGGGGAAAATGGTGCCCGTAAGCGGGATGGTGTCGCCTATTTTCCATCCAAATTTGTCCGCCAGGGATTTGCCTACGATGCAGCCGGAGCCATCGCGGACGTACTCCTTGAGCTGTTCTTCGCTCACGCCGGAGGTTCCGAATTCCTCCCGGAAGACCTGAAAAAGGCTTTGCTCATCCGACGCGAAATTCGCGAAGAAATTTTTCGGGTCTTGATAGAAACCGCCGAACCATTGCATGCCAACGACGGATTCCACTTCCGGCTGCTGTTTGAGATAGGACTCAATGCTGCGGGGGATCATCTGCGTGAGGCCCGATTTATGGCGCACCACGATGCGATTCGATGAATTGGGATTGTTCGCGGCGGCATTCAGGGAGCTCAGAAAACTCTGAAGAATGGCCACCACCATCACGCCGAAGGTCATGGTGGCCAGGATCAGAAGCGTCCGCAGCTTGGCTCGGCGCATGGTCTTGAGAACCATGACGATCCATTTCAACGGTTCACCTCGATGGTTTTGTCGAGCAGGCCCTTTTCAAGATGGATCTGGTGACGCGCATGGTGCGCGGCTTTGGGATCGTGGGTCACCACCATGATGGTCTTGC
>JANXXC010000150.1 GCA_025350765.1 Holophagaceae bacterium
GAACAATAAAGGGTCAGGAGCAATTCACCTTCGGCTACGGGATCACCGGGCGAATGGTGTACCCGGATTCCCACGCCGTAATCCAGGACATCATCCTTGCTCCTTCGCCCGGCGCCCAGTTCCATGGCTAGGATTCCCAGGACATGGCCATCGATGGATTGGACGAAGCCCGCTCGCTCGGCCTTGATCTCAATCCGCCGGGGTGCCTGGGGCAGGCGGGTGAAGTCATCCAAGGCCTCGGCGTCACCGCCGTGAAGGGCCACGAATCTTTTGAGTAGCGCGAAGGCCGAGCCATCGGCAACCACGGACTGGACCCTGGCGAGGGCTGAATCCAGATCCGGGACGAGGTCCCCGAGCAGCAGCATCTCGGCGGCGAGACGAAAACTCATGTCCGCGAGTACCGAGTCCCCGTGCATCCCCTTCAGAATCTCCACGGATTCCATGACCTCCAGGGAATTTCCGATGGCCCAGCCGAGCGGTTCTTCCATGCGGGTGATGAGGGCCTTGATCTTCAGGCCGTGGGCCTTCCCGACGTCCACCATGCTTCGCGCCAGGCCCCTGGCATCCTCCAACGTCCTCATAAATGCGCCGCTGCCGCACTTCACATCCAGCACCAGAGCGTCGGCGCCGCCCGCCAGTTTTTTGGACATGATGCTGGCGGTGATGAGGGGAATGGATTCCACCGTGGCGGTCACGTCCCGCAGGGCATAGAGCTTGCGATCCGCGGGGCAGATGTCACCGGTCTGGGCGGAGTTGGCAAAACCCAGTTGGGCCAAGCTCGCGATGAACTCGGATTCGGTGAGTTCCACCCTCATTCCCGGGATGGCCGCAAATTTATCCACAGTGCCGCCCGTATGGCCCAGGCCACGACCGCTGAACATCGCGCATTTCAATCCGCACGCGGCCACGATGGGCCCCAGGATGAGCGTCGTTTTGTCGCCGACGCCGCCGGTGCTGTGCTTGTCCACCTTGATGCCGGGGATCGAAGAGAGATCCACCCGGTGGCCCGAATCACGCATGCCTAGGGTCAGCGCGAGGGTCTCAGACGTGTCCATTCCCCGCCAACAAATGGCCATGAGCAGGGCGGAGCTTTGCTCATCAGGAAGGCTGCCATCGGTGACGCCTGCCACCCAAAAGGCGATTTGCTCTGGACTAAGAGCCTGGCCTGATTTCTTGGCGTGAATGAGATCGTACATCCGCATCGCTTGCCCCTGTTTGAATGGGACAAGAATACTGGGATCTCAGATGCCCTGGAGGGTGCGCTCCATCAGCACGGTCACGGCACGGTCCTTGAAGCGGTCTTTGTAATCCGCGAAATCCTTCCAGGCTTGGTCGCGGTTTCCCGTGAGCCGATCCGCCTCGACCTGGGTATTCCAATAAAGGTTCGCCCAGGCTTCTTTGGGGAAGGCGTCGCCACGCAAGGGCGCCAGAAGGTTCAGGGCTTCCTGGCCTTGGCCCAGGGCGATGGCGCGTTCCGCTTGGGCGATGCGGGACCAGGGGTCCTTGGACGCAGGAGCGGGGGCCGAAGCCTTGCCATCCAGAGAAAGCCTCCAGGACGCCAATAGGCCTTCGGATGAGGCCTTCCTTGGACCCGGCGCAGACTTTACCAGCGCTTCAAGCTTGGGCAAGCGTTCACGCATCGTCTTTTCAAGCTGATCCGCGCCGATGGGTGTCGGCCCAGCGCCATCGAGCCCTTGGTTGATTTCAGCGAGGCTCCCCTCAAAAATCTCCACCCGGTTGTCCTGCCAAGCGCTGAATCCGAAGTACCCCGCAACCAGCACCACCACCACGCCCGCGCCGATCAACAAGGGCTTCAATATTCCAGTCTGGAGGTCCTGGCCCTGCTCGATCTTCTGTTGGAAGTGAGCAAGGCTCTGCGCGGGCTTCTGAACCTGGATCTCTTTAGACTTAGGGGTCGCCATGATGCCGGCCTCCAAACCTTCAGTCTGCCTCATTCCCACCGGACTTCCCACTTGAAATCCGCCTGCCCTCTGCTAGCCTAAATTTCCACGCCTGGGTAGCTCAGTTGGTAGAGCAATGGATTGAAAATCCATGTGTCGGCGGTTCAATTCCGTCTCCAGGCACCAATGAGAACAGGCCCCTTTTGGGGCCTGTTCTCATTGGTGGAGACGGAATTGAACGGCGAGTTCTCGGCTTCCGCTTTGACCGAGGGAGCGCGCGCAGCGAGCGGAGGAGGGAAGGAAGCCTAGAACCGCCGCGGCCGTAGGGAGGCGCGAAAGCGCCGACTGAAGGAATTCCGTCCAGGGCAAACCAGTCCGATCAAAAGAGCCCAGGGCCTGTTCTCATTGGTGGAGACGGAATTGAACGGCGAGTTCTCGGCTTCCGCTTTGACCGAGGGAGCGCGCGCAGCGAGCGGAGGAGGGAAGGAAGCCTAGAACCGCCGCGGCCGTAGGGAG
>JANXXC010000158.1 GCA_025350765.1 Holophagaceae bacterium
TGGACCATGCCCCAAAGAGCCTGGAAAGAAGCCCTCACTCAGTTCGCCATCCTCTACCCCACCCGGATGGAACCCTCGACCTACTGACCCGGATCAAACATCATGAAAATCGCTCACACACAGAAATTTGGATAGGTCCCGTCTTGCACGCCTTGAAAAATTAACAAACCTTAACCACAGACTTTCCGCGGGATCCCTGATTCTTAAGGGAATCAGACCATCGAGGTCCCATGCGAATGCACCTTCCCTGTCTTTCTCTCCTCGCCACCCTGCTCATTGGGTCCGCGCTCTCGGCCCAATCGGCGGCGCCGCGGATCCACCATCCTGACCACAGTGAATTCGAAGGCTCGCTGCGGGCACCCTTCGTTGGCGACCATGGCGACGCGCGGGTGTTCACGCTGCACTTCGGTTTCCCCGACGCCGAGGACTTGGCGGTGGCGGCGTGGCGCGTGGAACTGACGGATGCTCGCGGCATCGTCCTGCGCACCTGGCGGGGGGAAGCCCCCATGGCCGACACCCAGGCCACCGTGCGCGTGGCCTGGGACGGCCTCGACCGGCGGGGCCGCGCCCTACCCCCCGGATTCTACAAAGTCCGCCTGATGGCGAGCTCCATGACCCAGTCGGAATTCCGGAAGGCGCTGCAACCAGACCAGGCCGGCCGGGTGGAGCACCACTTGGCCACCGCGGTTGAAAATGTCGAAGACCAGACCTTCGAGATCCAGGTCGGCCATCCCGCGCGCCCGGCCATGCCTGCCTTCCGCGCCCTGCCCGTGAGTGCGGCTGGTGAGGCCCTGCTGGCCTCCACCTCGAAATCAGACACCCCTGTGGAGGCCTCACGGGTGGCCACGGCGGGGCTCCCCTACACCGTCTACTTCGGCAACCTGCACAGCCAGACCAACCACAGCGATGGCGGCGGCGCAGTAAGCACCTGCACCAGCGCCCAGGCCCCTCAAGGCGGCGCCTACGGGCCCGCCGATGCCTACCAGTTCGCGCTGACCGAAGGCCTGGACATGCTGATGTGCTCCGAGCACAACCATTTGTTCGATGGCTCCACCGGTACTAACACCGCGGCGGATCCTGTCGTCGCCCACAATCTCTATCAGTCAGGCCTTTCCGCAGCCGCCACATTTAATGCGGCGCATCCAGGATTCCTGGGTATCTACGGCATGGAGTGGGGCGTCATTAGCGGCGGCGGCCACATGAACATCTTCAACGCCGATGGCCTATGCGGCTGGGAGACCAATGCTTCGGGCCAGCTCATCGGCGACTACAATACCCCCAAAGGCGACTACGCGGGGCTCTACACCCTGATGAAGTCCAAGGGCTGGGTGGGCCAGTTCAACCATCCGGCGCTCTCCGGGCAATTCGTGGTGGGCGGAACGGCGCTGGCCTACACGGCCGACGGCGATGAAGCCATGGTCCTCTGCGAAGTGCTTAACACATCGGCCTTCTCCAGCAACACCACCGAAACTGAAACGGGCCACAGCACCTGGGAACAGACCTGGAACGCCCTGCTGGGCTACGGCTACCACTTAGCGCCCAGCTCGGATCAGGACAATCATTGCGCCAACTGGGGCGCCAGCTACACCAATCGCACCGGTGTGCTGATTCCCACGGGTACCCCGCTGACGATGACGTCCTTCCTGGAAGCGGTGAAGGCCCGCCGTGTCTATGCGACCATGGACAAGAACGCGCAGATCATCCTCACCGCCAACGGCCACGTTATGGGCGAGCGCTTCAACAACAGCGGCGCGTTGACCCTCACCGTGAACTACGCCAGCGCCAATGGCCACACGGCTTCGCAGGTGCAGGTCTTTGAAGGCGTGCCCGGCAGCGGCGCCACCGTGAGCCAGGCCTCCAGCACCGCCGTAACCACCCTCACGCCCTCCACAGGCGCGCATTTCTATTACGCGAAGATCACCCAGGACAATGGCGATCTGATGTGGTCCGCGCCGGTGTGGGTGACCCAAGGAAGCGGCGGCGACACGACGCCACCCACCGTGAGTGCCACGGAAAGCGGCACCAGCGGCACCATCACCTTAAATGCCACCGCCTCGGACAACGTCGGCGTGACCAAGGTGGAGTTCTATGTGGACGGCGGGCTCAAGGGCACCAGCACCGCGTCTCCCTATACCATGGCTCTGGATTCCACGACCCTGACCAATGCCAGCCACAGCCTGACCGCCAAGGCCTATGACGCGGCCAGCAACGTGGGCACCAGCAGCGCCGTGAGCTTCACCATCAACAACACCGTTCCGGACACGACGCCGCCCACCGTGAGTGCCACGGAAAGCGGCACCAGCGGCACCATCACCTTCAATGCCACCGCCGCGGATAACGTCGGCGTGACCAAGGTGGAGTTCTATGTGGACGGCGTGCTGAAGGGCACCAGCACCGCGTCGCCCTACACCATGACCCTGAATTCCACGACCCTGACCAATGCCAGCCACAGCCTGACCGCCAAGGCCTACGACGCGGCCAGCAACGTGGGCACCAGCAGCGCGGTGAGCTTCACCATCAACAACACCGTTCCGGACACCACGCCACCCACGGTGAGCGCTACGGAGAGCGGTACCAGCGGCACCATCACCTTCAATGCCACCGCCACCGACAACGTCGGCGTGACGAAGGTGGAGTTCTATGTGGACGGCGTGCTGAAGGGCACCAACACGGCATCTCCCTACACCCTGTCGTTGGATTCCACCACGCTGACCAATGCGAGCCACGCGCTGGTCGCCAAGGCCTACGACGCCGCCAACAACGTGGGCACTTCAGCTTCGGTAAGCTTCACCATCAACAATTCAGTGAGCACCACTTTCAATGAAGTGGAACCCAACGACACCCAGGCCACGGCCAATGCCGCAGGGGATTCGGTCACCAAGATCGTCGGCTATTTCAAATCCACCTCGGACAATAACGACTACTTCAACGTGACACTGCTGGCGGGCCACACCCTCACCGTGGACATGGTCGGGCCCACGGCTTCCGCCCAGGACTACGATCTATTCCTGCTCAGCAGCACCGGCACCCAGTTGGCCTCCTCCACGGCTGCAGGAACTACCGAACACGTCACCTACAAAAACACCAACACCACCGCCTCCAAGGTTATTTCCATCCGCGTGAACCGCTACGCCAGCTACAGCAGTGTCACGCCCTACACCCTGACCTTGAGCCGGTAGGCTCCCAAGAAAAGGCCACAAGGATCCCAAAGAAAATCAGCCACAAAGGACTCAAAGTACACAAAAGAGTTCTTTGAGTTCTTTGTGGCCAATTGTTTTTTCTTTTTGAATGCGAATCCGTATCACGCCTTCGGGTATACGCGGATGGCCTTCCAGGATTTCAGCATCACCTTGCCGGGCTCGAAGCCGCGGGGCTTGCTGACATCGGCCACGCGGCACACATGCACTTCCACCTTGCCGCCAACCCGGGCCTTGCTGTGGAAGGCGGCCAGTTCCGCAGCCCGCTCCAGCACCTCTCTCGGGGCCTCGCTGAGCTTGTCGGGATTGCGGATGATGACGTGGCTGCCGGGCACGCCGGCCACGTGCAGCCACCAGTCGAGGGGCGCGGCCACCTTGAAGGTGAGCCGGTCGTTGTCGGCGTCGCCTTTGCCGACGAGCACTTCGAATCCCTCGATCATCACCGAGCGGAAGGCTTGGCCTTTGCCACCTGCTCGCTTCTCTTCCCGCATGGATTTCGGAGTCATGGGCGGCTTTGTTTTCGGTTTTGAAGGAGGTGGGACATCACCGGACTCGAGCCCTTTCCATTGTCGCAGCCGATCGGCTTCCAAGTGCGCGACCCGCGCCAACCCCCGCTCCCCGCGCTTGGCGACGGCAAACCAGCGCTGCGCTGCATCTTCTGCGTTCATCCCCGAAGGCAATTCGAGTCTGCTGCCATCCAGCAGCTCCACCGGGCCCGACAGCCCCTTGAGTCGATACAGCTCCGCTGATAGGCGGGCGGCCATTTCCTTGGAGGCGAGGGAAGCCTGATGGCGGGTTCGATCTTTCTTGAGCGCATCCCCCAGGCGCTCGAGCCGCGCGCGCTCGGAGGCTAGGCGGCGATCCACCGCGACCTTGGCCGGATTCAGCAGCCACCGCTCCGCTTGGGCTAGGGACCAGGCGTGGTGGCGGGCGTTCAAGGCGCCTTCGCCTTCCATCACGTCCTCTAAAGCTCCGGAGAGGGCCAATTCCAGGCGTTCTCCGTACCTCTCCTGCCAGCGCAGGAAGGGGGGTGGATCTCCCTGGGGAATCGGCGCGGTGCTAGGAAAGGGCGCGCCCAAGCCGATGCGGATGGAATTCAGGTCCAGGCCATCCAGTCGCAATCCCGCCCGGCCCGGGATGGCTTGAAAGGCGAGGCGCATTCCCTCGATGCGGCCCGTCAATACCCGGCGCCGGAAATCCAGTCCCAGCCAGCGTTCGCGGGGATCACCGTGGACCGCTTCGAGCCTTGAACCCTTCAGTTCGACGCCCCAGCGGCGGGAGAGCTCCACCTTGGCTTCGGCCTTGAGGATTTTGAAAGCTTCATCTCCTTCCCGCAGCAGCCAGAGCTGGGGTTTCGGATTCAGAAGGAAGGCCCAGGCCCAGCCGCGGCCGGAGCTTTGGCCAGATTGATGCGATGGGCTCCACACCAATAACATCGCGCGCGGTGAAACATGGATCGCATCCACCGAAGCGCCCAGGGCCAGGCGATGGCGGGCGAGGGCGAGAAGAAGCGGTGCATCCATTCCTTCAAACTGCCACAGGTGAACAAACTGACCCAGGTGAAGATGAGGGGAGGTTCTACAATCACTCCATGCCCATCGATCCCAAAGCCGTTTCCTACGAGTCCTATCTAAAGGTACCGGAGCTGCTGTCGCTCCAGGAGCCGCTCTCTAAGCCCGAAGCCCACGACGAATTGCAGTTCATCATCGTGCACCAGGTCTACGAACTGTGGTTCAAGCTGCTGCTTCACGAGGTCCGTTCGACCATTCACCACATGCGGCAGGGCGAAGGCGGTGAAGCCCAGTGGCTGCTGCGGCGCTGCATCGAGATCGGCCGGGTGCTCATCCAACAGATCCATGTGATGGAGACCATGAGCCCTTCGGATTTCTTGGGTTTCCGCGATGTGCTGAAACCCGCGTCGGGCTTACAGAGCGTGCAGTTCCGGGTGCTGGAATACCACTGCGGCCCCAAGGATCCCCGCTACATCCAGCTCCACTCAGGCAACCCGGAATCGCGCCGGGCCCTTGAGCAGGCCTTCGCGTCCCCGAGTCTTTGGGATGCCTTCTGCGAGCTGCTGAAGGTCAAGGGATTCGACACCGACCATCGCGAAGCGCAGTTGAAATCCCTGGTGCGAATCTACACGGAGCGAGAATTCCTCGATCTGCACCAGATCGCCGAGACCCTTCTGGAATTCGACGAAGCCTTCCGCATCTGGCGTTTCCGCCACTACCTTATGGCCGAGCGGATGATCGGTTTCAAGCCTGGCACCGGCGTGGCCCACACCGAAGAAGCGGGGTTGGGGACAAAGCCCGAACCCTCCGCCCCCGGTGCCTCCGGCTGTCCCTTTGGAGCGGGCGGGCTGCCGGCGACCGAGGCGGGCCAAGCCTTCCATGATCCAGGCGTGATCTACCTGAAGGGGCGGGTGGAGATCCGCTATTTCCCGCTGCTCTGGGAGCTACGCAGCCACCTGGGGGCGGACGGATATGGCGTCTGAGTGCCACAATGCACCCAGCTCGTGGATGCACCATGTCAATGCTCGGCCAATTCCGCACATTCTTGCGATGGGGGACTTGGGTCCTCCTGTCGCTTGTTTGGGCGGTGGCCTCGGCCCAAGCGCCCCCCTTTCCGACGCCCCCTGGGGGCGTCCAGTCCCTGGATTCCGGCTGGCGCTATCACGCCGGGGATGACGCGAGTTGGGCCCAGCCTAGTCTAAAGGATGAGGGTTGGACGGCCATTCCGAGCCTGCGGAAACTCCGGAGTCTGAATCCATCCGGGCCAGTTTGGTTCCGCCGCAGGGTGCAATTGCCGCCGGGTGCCGGGCCAGGCGAGTGGGCCCTGGCCTTCGGCCGCGCCTTCGCCGCGGTGGAGATCTACGCGGATGGGCGCCAGGTGGGCAGCATTGGAGATTTGGGGCCACCGCCCTCCGGCCCTATGGATTCGGAGATCCAGGTCTATGTGATACCGCATCCGAAATCTGGAAGCGCGTTGACGCTTGCCCTCCGCACCAACCTGCCCCGGGATTATCGCCAGATGGAGGGTGGCCGCGGGTCGGCCCTGGGGCCGGGGGTCTGGTTCGGCCCCGTCGGACTGGTGCAAGCCTATGTCGCCCAGGCCAACGCTCAGGCTGAAGCTGAGCGCCTGCGCAATGACCAGAGCCATTGGGCCCTTGTGATCATTTTCATGATCATGGGGCTTTTCCATTTGCAGCTTTATTCGAGGCGCCGGGCCGCGCGCTACTACCTCTGGTTTGGCCTGGTGGCCATCTCCATGGGCTTGCGAGAGGCCACCATGACCGATTGGGCCATCGGCCCCTTCGGCCATCCCGTCCTCATCTTCTGGGCCTCCTGGTTCTTCCTCTTCAGCAGCTCGCCGCCCTTCATCCAATTTCTCTGGCCCTTCCTGAATCGCCCCATTCCCCTCTGGCTGCGGGTCTACCAAGCCTCCTTCATCATTCCGGTGCTGGTGCTTTGTCTGCCCTTGGGGATGGCGCTCCCGGTCACGCGGATCATCGGCCCATTCTGGGGGCTGCCCACGGCCCTGCTGGGCGCCTGGGTGGTGGCGGTGGCCGCGTGGAAGGGCGTCGCGGAAGCCCGCACCATCGCTACCGGCATGCTCATGATCATCCTGGGCGGCATCTACGAACTGGGCTATTGGCTGAACTGGTGGCCCTACGCGGGCACGCTGTCCTTCGGCTTCGCGGCCTTCCTGGTGAGCATGGCGGTCTCGGTTTCCAACCGCTACGCCCGCGCCCACGCCGAGACCGAAGCCCTCAATCGCACCCTGGAGCAGCGGGTGCTGGATCGCACCGCGGAGCTCGAGGACGCCCAGGCCCGGGTCCACCGCCTTACCGAGAGTTCCCGCCATGCCCTGCGGGATCCCGGCGCTTGGTCCGAGGCCATGGCTGGGGAGCTGACACTCTCCCTGGACGCGGGTTCGGTGCAGGTCTGGCGCCTTCAAGAGGGCGGCCTCACCAAGCTCACCTCTCGCACCGGGGAACCGCCAGATCTCCGCCGCCTGGAACTCATGTTGCACGATGCGCCCCTGTTCACCGAAGGTGAAGACGTCGTGCTGCCGGTGTCCGGCATGAGCGGCGATCTGCGCGCCGTGGTGGTGGTGAAGGGGAAAAAGGGTCCCTGGAGCGAGCCCGAAAAACGTTTGCTCGCCACCTTCGCCAACCAGCTGGGGGGCGCGCTGGAACTCTCCCGGATGAGGGCCGAGGTGGAAGCCGCCACCCAGCGCAAGGTCGCCACCCGCCAGGCCTTGATCGAGCAAGGCGCCGGGCTGCTGCAAGTCTGTCCCCAATGCCGCCGCTGCTTTGATCACACCGTGACTGCCTGCGCCGTGGACCAGTCAGCGCTGGATGCCTCCCGCATCTTTCCCTATCGCATTGCGGGCCGCTATCGGCTCACGCGCCTACTGGGGGAGGGCGCCATGGGCCTCGTCTTCGAGGTGGAGGACGAACGACTCCGCCGCCGCGTGGCCCTCAAGGCCATCAAGCCCGAACACTTCCATAGCGCTGATAAACGCATCCGCTTCGAACAGGAGGCGAGGGCCCTGGCGCAGATTCAGCACCCCGGCGTCATCGCCATCTACGATAGCGGCGAGCTGGAGGACGGCACCATCTACCTGGTGATGGAGCGGCTCCTGGGCGCGACCTTGCGCACCTTGCTGGACACCTTCGGTCCCGGAACGCCCGCGCAGGTGGGCAGCATGCTGCTTCAATGCGCCGATGCCCTGGACGCGGCCCACACCCAAGGCCTGATCCACCGCGACATCAAGCCCGACAATATTTTCGCCGCGCCCTCGCCCGATGGCCTCCGCTTCAAGCTGTTGGATTTCGGGCTCGCCAAAGAGATGGCCGTGGACAGCACCCTCACCCAAACGGGCGTGGTCATCGGCACGCCTCTCTACATGTCGCCCGAACAAATCCGCGATGAGCTGCTGGACGCGCGGAGCGATCTCTATGCCCTGGCGGTGGTGGGTTACGAAGCGCTCTCGGGGCAGCGCGTGGTGCAATCCAAATCGCTGCCGGAGATTCTGGTGGAAGTGGCCCAAGGATCTCCAAAGCCCTTGCGGGACCTGATTCCGGGTCTGCCAGACAAGGTTAGCGCGGCCTTCAACGCGGCCTTCTGCAAGGAGCCCTGGCGCCGGCCCGACAGCGTGCTGGCCTGGGCGGAGCAGCTGGCGAAACGACTGATCCTGGTGCGTCTCGACCGCAAAGGCTGGCCCGAGGATCTGCAGGACGTTCCGTCTTCGGGCCACAGTTCTTCAGACCGCACCCCCGCCTCCCACGAAGACATGACGCTCATTCCGGATGGGGACGAGACGCGGCAGCTGGGGAAGAAAGGCCACTTGCGAGAAGATGGCTGATGGCCCGCATCCTCGATATCTCGCCACTCATCTCGCCGCGCCTCGCGGTGTGGCCGGGGGATGTGCCCTTTTCGCGATCCTTGAGTTGCGCCATGGACCAGGGTGCGAACTTGGACCTCAGTTCCATCACCGCCACCCTGCACCTGGGGGCCCACGCGGACGCGCCCTCCCACTACGTTCGCGCAGGTTCGGGCATGGCCTCGGTGGAGCTGGAGGCCTACGTTGGTCCCTGCCAGGTGCTGCGGGTTTCGCTGCCCCGGGGGGAACGGATCCAACCTCATCACATCGCGGCAAAAATCACCGCTCCGCGCGTGCTCTTCCGCACGGATTCCTACCCTGATCCCGAGGTGTTCAACGAGGATTTCAACAGTCTTTCGCCGGAGCTGATCGAGCACCTGCACGCTCTGGACTGTGTTCTCGTAGGTCTGGACACGCCCTCGGTGGATCCCTTCGATTCCAAACCCCTGGAGAGTCACCAGGCCTTGGCGCGCACGGGGATGCGCAATCTGGAAGGCCTCGTGCTGGATCACGTGGAGGCTGGAAACTACACGCTCATCGCGCTGCCCTTGAAACTGGAAGACGCCGACGCATCGCCCGTGCGCGCGATTTTGATGATGGAGGAATCATGAGCGAAATCAGTGACAAAGCCCAAGAAGCCGTTGAGCACGCCGGGGACAGCGGTGGCCATTTCAATAACATCATCGCCATTCTAGTGGCCTTGAGCGCGACGCTCATGGCGCTCTGCAACGTGAAGGACGGCAACATCGTGCAGGGCATGATGCAGGCCCAGTCCAACGCCGTGGACACCTGGTCGATGTATCAGAGCAAGAGCACCAAGCAGCACATGGCCGAGAACATGGTGGACAACCTGAGCCTCCAGCGGGATCTCGGCATCGGACTCGACGCCCCGAAGCTCGCCAAGCTCGACGCCAAGATCAAAGAGTACGAAGGCAAGGTGAAGAAATACGAGGTCGACAAGGCCAAGGCCGAGCGCGATGCCAAGGCCTTCGAGAAGCAGTACACCGACCTTAATGTCCACGACGATCAATTCGACGCCGCCGAAGCCTTGCTATCAGTGGCTCTCGCCTTGTATGGAATCAGCGCCCTCACCAAGAAGAAATGGCTACTAGGCGTGGCGGTGGGCTTCAGCCTAGTCGGGACGATTCTGGGACTCGCCGGTTTCTTGGGCTGGACCATCCATTCGGATTGGCTGGCGAAAATCCTGGGATGATGGTTCCAACATACCGGAGTACCCCATGGAAGAACGGCCTGGCGATCCCGAGCTTTCGGAGCGCGTGAAGAAGCTCGAAGACCAGGTAGCCTGGCTCACCGCGCAGGTGAAGAACCCCTCCGCTGCTGCGCCTCCCGAGGCTTCGCCGCGGCCCGCGCCCTATCCCACGGCTCGGCCCATGCCACCCCCTCGACCGCCTAAACCGGCCAAGCCCGACACGGAAAGCAATCCCACTCTCTGGATCGCGGGCATCGGCGCGGGCATCTTTTTGCTGGGGGCGATCTTCTTCCTGGGCTGGTCCATCCAACAGGGCTATCTGGGCCCCGGACCTCGGCTGCTGCTGGGGCTGGTGGTGGGGAGCGGCATGAGTTTCGGCGCCGCGATGTTGGTTCTGAAGGGCACGCGCAAGCTCGGCGTCTGCGTGCTAGCGGCGGGTCTCGGCACGCTGTTGCTCACCCTCTACTACGGCACCAGCACCGATCCACGGCTGCTTTCGCCGAGCCTTGGATTCGCGGGCATCGGCCTGGCCATTGTGTTCGGCGGGGGTCTCGCGGCCCGCGCGAAATCCGGCGGCGCGCTGATCGTGGCGCTCCTCACCGCCTTCTGGGCCCCCATCGCCTTCAGGCAAGGCGGACATCACGAAGTCGCCTTGACGATCTATTTGGCGGTGCTCATGGCCGCGACTTTAGCCGTTCCCTACCTCGCCAAGGTGGGCGCTCAATGGGGCGCCACGCGCTGGGTGGCCATCCTGGGCTTGTGGGCGATGCTGACGGTGGCCTCGCTCAACGCGGTGGCGGAAGACGCCCCCACGATGCTCATGCTCCTGTGCCTGCATGCCCTGTTGGCGGGCCTTTGGATCTGGCTGCCGGGTCAAGCGGAGGCCAAGCCACGCACCCCGACCATTCTTTGGTTTCTGGTTTCCCTCGGCCTGACAAGCCTTGCATGGGCTCTGTGGAAGCGATCGACTTGGCCACCCGAGTGGTTCGCGGGACCCGTGTTGCTGTTCGCCGCGGTGAATCTTGGAATGGTCAAACCCCTGCGCGCGCGTTTGGATTCTAAGCAGGCAGATCTCGGATTGCTGGTACTGGCGGCGGGGCATCTCGCCTTGGCGATTCCCATCGCCATGCATTGGAAGTGGGTGGGCCCCATGTGGGGCGCCTTTTCGCTCGGCT
Organism: Holophagaceae bacterium; assembly: GCA_025350765.1. Lineage (GTDB taxonomy): Bacteria > Acidobacteriota > Holophagae > Holophagales > Holophagaceae > JANXPB01. The sequence continues at coordinate 10,971 of JANXXC010000158.1, forward strand.
TGGCTTGGGCCGCGGGCCGCGCCGAAGGCATGGAAGGCTGGGATGAATCGGAAAGCGCCTCGCTCCGCCGCCTGGCCTTCGGTATGGCCTTGCTGGCTTCCATCCGCTGGTTCGTGGGCAGCGTGCAGGTGTGGGACCACGCCTTTTCCTACACCTATCAGGCCCAGGGAACGCCGGTGCTGAACGGCGTCTTCGCGGAAGGCATCCTCGTCTCCGCCGCTTGGATGTTGATGGCGCGGCGCAAGGGCGCCATGGCGGCGCTCGCCTTCATCGCGCTCGAAATCACGGCAAATCTCACCCTGGCTCTGGAAGCGGCGCGCATCGTCCACGCGGTTCAGGCGAGCGGTCTCCCGGCGAACCTGGATTCGGCGGGAACCTATATGGAAAATCGCGCCGCCTCCATTGCGGTCACCCTGGTCTGGGCCTTGAGCGGTGCGGTTCAGTGGCTGCGCAGCTTCGCGGCGGAAGAGAAGGGTCTGCGCCGGGCCCTCGCCGCCTCCGGTTACGTCTGGCTGGCCATCGCCAGCCTCAAGCTGCTGGCGGTGGACATGGCCCACGCCAACACGGGCATCCGCGCCCTGGCCTTCCTCGCGGTGGGCGGGATCTTCCTGGGCGTGGCCCTGTTGGCGAACCACATGAAGCGTGCGCCCGAGGAGGCCGTATGAGGGGATCTGCACTCGCGCTGGCGGCAGGATTGCTGTTGCTCAGTTGCGCCTCCGAAAACCGTTCCCACCTTCAGCGCCGGCCCATTGATGCCGCACCTACCAGTGGCTGGGCGCGGGTGCGTCTGGATGGCGAAGCGCAGCGGAACATGGGTGGACTCTGGATCGGCGACGCGGAGGGGAACTCCATCCCCTTCATGATCGAGCGCGAAGGATTGTGGTCCCCGCAGATTTTGGAAACGACGAACTACCTTTCGGGCAAAGATGCGAAAGGAAATCCCACAGCGGAGTTCGCACTGAAGTTTCCGAGCGGCTGGCAGGTGCGCGAGCGGGAGCAGTTGCGCCTGGATCTGGATCTGGAAGGCGAATCGCCTTGGGTGGCCCGGGTGGATATTTCGCGGCGCATGGAGAACGGCGGATTTCTCACCCTGGAGCGGGATGCCCCCTACTTTGTCTATGACCTCTCCAATGATCGCCACACCGCGCAGATCACGCTGCCCTGGGACGCCGAGCGCTATCGCATGACCTTGGTCACCACCCAAGGCAAGGCCCCGAAACTGCGCGGTCTGCGCGTGACCGCCAGCACCTGGCCCGAACAGTTGGAGGCCGATGAAGTCATCACCCCGGGGATGACCCGGGAGATCTCTAAAACCGCTGGGGAAGTCTGGACACTGAATCTCCCTAGCGCCGAACGCGTGATCGCGGCGGACGTGCTGCTGAAGGCACCTGTGGCGCCGGTTTACGTGTCCTTAGGCGCGGTGGATAAAGACAGCGAGGGTGCTAAGCGCCCGGTCCTCACGTCCCTGGGTGGCGGCACGGTCTGGAACCTCCCGGCCCTGCAAACCCGGGCCACCCGCGTGGCACTGAGCCCTGGCATCGCGGATCGAATTCGCCTTGAGCTGCCGGAAAACGTGGCGCTGGACTCCGTGAAGCTGCTCATCCGCCACGAGGTTCTGCTCTTTCCGGCGGAGGCATCCAAGCCCACCTTCCTGCACCTCGGCGGCCGCGCGAAACAAGCCCCCGGCAACCTCGGCGCCCTGCCCCCTAGCCGCGTGGTCTATGGCCGGACTCCCTTGAAGCTCGGGGTGACTGAATCTGACATCCAGGGCCTTGGCATCATCCTGGACAAGGGCGATCAGACCCGCCCCTGGCTGGCTTGGGTGGTGGGCCTGCTGGTGTTGGTGCTGGGTCTCGCGGCCTTCAAATTGCTGCGGAGTAGCGAGGGCTAGGTCCGCTCCGGGGGAACGGCAAGGGAACGGGCTCAGCCGGAGGTCTTGAAACCTGGTTCTGGAAAAATTAACAAAAATTAATGCCTTCCCAATCTGATCACCTTTAGCCTGGGATCTCATCCCCCAAGTTCTTTCACCGAAGTTTTTTCTCCTCAGGAAGCTCTGTTTCCTGGGGCCTTTTCCATTTGGGGCGACTGCCCCCACCTCGAGGTGTCCATGCGATCCTCTCTCGCGTTCCGTCTTATCGCCTCTGCCGGTATCGCCTCGGCGCTCTCGGTGATCTATGCCCAGGACGCCGGAAGAACCGTTGATGCCGAGCCCTTGGGCAGCCATGCCCGCCAACACCTTCAGGCGCGGGTCTTCGACCTGGGGCTAGACAGCTCCCATGATTTCGCCCTGCGGACTGTCCTTTCTGATGAGCTGGGCGAGGATCACATCCGCATGGACCAGTTCGTCCAGGGCGTGAAGGTCTTCGGTGGCGAGGCCATTCTCCACATGCGCAATGGCGAGGTGCGGGACACCACGGACGCCCTGGTCCGCAACGTGCGATTGAATCCCACCCCCACCCTCGGCGTTTCGGAAGCGCTGGCAGCCGACATGCCGCTATTCATCGCATCGATGATGGGCGTCATCACCGGCATCTTCGGCGGCGTGCTGCGCGATATCGTTTGCAATGAAATCCCGATGGTACTGCGCGACGGAAAGCCTTATGCGATTTGTGCATTCGCCGGATGTTGGGCGTACTTGCTGATGCAAAAATCCGGCATTTCGCCGGATTTTTCATTGTGGTCCAGCGCCCTGCTGATTACCGCATTGCGGCTGGCGACCTGGGCCAAGGA
>JANXXC010000169.1 GCA_025350765.1 Holophagaceae bacterium
CTGCCTAAAGGGAGCGAAGAACAACTGCTGCTGGGCGCTTTCTTACGTCAGGCGGTGTTGAGTCTTCTTCAGGATCAGAGCACCATCCGTGGTTTGTTGCAGCAGACCCTCGCCCAGAACGATGTGGACCAGCTCGCTCAGATCCTCGACAACCTAAGAGCGCTGCTACTGAATCATCAGCGCCAGCTCATGGGCGATCTGGTAGGCCTCTTCTCGGCGGAGCTGCGGCAGCGGTTGTTCCCGGACTCTCCATCCCTCACCGAAGAAGGCGATCGGCTGCGCCAGCGCCTGCACCGGCTCTGGGAATTCCTCGATCCAGTGGTGAACAAACTGGAACTGAATCTGGAGTTGAAGGACTGGCCGCGGCTCGCGCTGATGCTTTCTCAGACCCAGTTCCAGGTCGCATCCTTTCGGCGAAGCCCGGAATTCCTCTTGATCCGAACGCCGGACCGCCATGAATTCGAGCGGATCTCCGCGGCGATGTACCGAAGTCTGGACGACCCGGAAAATATGGAACGGTCTCTCCAGGACGCCACGGAACTCTCAAGCGAATTGCTGCGATTCCTTGAACAGTTCCTGCTGAGAATCAACGCCCGCGTCCCCCTCATTCGCCACGACCTGACCATCTCCCGGGAGGCCCTGAAGCTCTGCCAACAGATCGATGCGGCACCCGGTGGCAGCTCCGAGCGGACCCGGTTGACCCATAAACTCATCCAGACCACTAAGCGCCTAGGTGTACGGGACCCGCAAGCCCTTTCCCTGCTCAAGCGATGGGTCCGCGCCGAGCGCGGCGCCAAAGATTCAGCGGGGGCACTTAGAATGCTGGGCTCTCATCTGGAGCGACTCTCCATGCGGCTCGACGCTGCGCTGAATTGACGCCCCATGTCTGACATCCACTGGCTGGAGGTGCATCCCTCTTCGAGTGCTGGGGAGTTGAAGGGCGCGCTCGCCCAATGGGGCTACTCCCTGGCGGGAAGACTTGAAGGATCCACCTTGCTCATCGTGGCGGATCGGCCGGACCCACGGTGGATTCCTGAAAAAGCCACCGCAGTCCTTTGGTGGGTGAAGGATGGATCCCCCGAGGAAACCAGCCGGGTACTCGCTCAGCGAGCGGGCTGGGTGATCCGCCAGTCGGCTCCCTTAAGCGAAGTCCGGGATGCCCTCCTCTATCTCGAGGGCCGAGTCATGGACACCGATGGCTGGCTCAAGCAGCTGCTCCATCTGGCAACCTTGGATGAACTCCTTAGGCCCATCCTGGTGCAGTGCCTGCGTCTGTCAGGAGCCAGCGCCGGCGCTATCTGGCTGCGGAAGGACGAGGCCTTCTACCAGCGCGCGGGCTCGGGATTCGCCGAAGCGCCCTTGGACTTGACTGAAGCCACGCGCCTCATCGAAACGGGGGCTGCCATCACGCTCTGCCAACCTGAATGGATCGGCTTGGTTCGATTGAGAAATCCCACCAAAGGCATTAACGGTGCCCTCGATTGGCTCCGGGAATTGGAGCCGTTGCTGCTCAATGCCTGGAATCTTGAACAGAGCCGCGAGCTATCCTTCAAGGACGATCTCACGGTGGCGCAGAATCGGCGATGCCTCGAAGCTGAACTGCCCGCGGTGATCCGCGATGCAGCCTCCAAACAGGAATCGGTGGCCCTGCTCTTTCTGGACGTGGACAACCTGAGAATCCTCAACAGCCAATTCGGGCATCCCACCGGCAGCAGGGTCCTGGAGGCCGTCGCCATCGAGGCAAGACAACTCATGCGCGCCCAGGACCGTTTGTATCGCTATGGCGGAGACGAGTTCTGCATCCTGATGCGGAGTGCCAACCCCAAAGGCGCGTCCATTCTGGGTGAGCGTCTGATCGAAGCCGTTGCGGCCACTCAACTCCAAGTGGGCGAGAACCGGGTTCCCATCTCGCTGAGTGTCGGAATCGCCGCCTATCCCACCCATGCAGATGGAGCCGACACACTCATCGAACGTGCCGATAAGGCCCTCTTGAAAGCTAAGAGTCTTGGCAAGGGTAGGGTCGTCATCTTCGACGGCACCTAAATCATCAATTTTTCTTTTTCTTCTTCTTAGAATTGCTCCCGAAGACCTTGGCCAGCAAGCCTTCTTCCGCTTCTGCGGCGGGACTGTCTTCGTCGCCCTGCAAAGCGTCCAACATTTGCCGCGCGAGGGATTCCTGCTCCGGGCTCAGAGTCTTTGGCACGGCGGCGCGGAGGTGGAGATAGAGATCACCCCGGCCACCGCCCCGGGTCCGGGGGACGCCGGCGTTCGGGCGCTTCACCACGGTGTCCGAAGGGGTCCCGGGTTCGATCTTGATGTGGTCATCGCCATACAGCGTCTCGACTTTCAGCCGCCCGCCCAAGGCGAGTAGAGGCCATGGCACCTCCTGCTTGGCGTGGAGATCCTGGCCATCGCGTTGGTAACGGGGATCCTCTTGCACATCGCAGATGATGTAAAGATCCCCACGGGATCCTCCGCCTACTCCAGCTTCGCCTTGACCCACCAGCCGCAGGCGCATGCCCCGGTCTACCCCCGGAGGAATCCGGAAGGTCACGGTGCTGCGGCGCTGAACTCGTCCCTGGCCGCGGCAGGTCGTGCAAGGACTCGGGATGATGTTGCCTCGACCCTCGCAGCGGGGGCAGGGCATGGCCATCTGAAAGAATCCCTGTCGCATGGCCACCTGCCCGGTGCCGCGGCATTGAGGGCATCCCTGGGGGCTGGTTCCAGGTGCACAGCCATTGCCGCCGCACGTGTCACAGCCCTCTAGGCGGGGAACCTCGATCTGCTGGTTCTCTAACCCGAACACCGCGTCCCGGAAGGAAATCCGCAGGGTGTACTGCAAATCCGAACCGGGCTCTCCGCGTCCAGAGCGCCGCCGCTGGCCACCGCCAAAAATTCCGCTCCCGAAAAAACTGCCAAGAATATCTTCGAAGTCCGTGAACTGCCCAGGGTCGAACTGGAAGGATTGCCCACCGCCCGCGCCCCCTACCCCGGCGTGGCCGAACTGATCATAGGCTTTGCGCTTCTCCGCGTCCGAGAGCACGCCATAGGCTTCTGCCGCTTCCTTGAATTTCTCTTCGGCAGCCTTGTCCCCCGGATTCTGGTCCGGGTGGTGCTGCATGGCCAGTCTTCGATAGGCCTTCTTGATCTCGTCCAGCGGCGCCGAGCGGTCAATGCCCAGCACCTCGTAGTAATCCCGTTTCATTGAACCATGTTAACCCATCGGCGCCCCGTTCGGCGCGCCGCTCAGGCTAATTGACAGCGTTCCCCCCACTCTCTCCATCGAGCGCCGACATCATGGCCTCGCTGGCGGAGAGCACGGCGTCCGTCAATAGTTTCTGGGCTTCCAACAAATCGCCTTCAGTGCTCCGGAGCACATCCACGTCTTTTTCCGCGACGCCGGTGCGCACCTTATTCAGGATGTCTCGCACGAACTCCTGTTTGTCAGGTGGAAGGTACTTGCCACAATCCACAAAACTCTTGTCGCAGGAGAAAAGAAGCCCCTCCGCCGAAGCCAGATACTTCAACTCGTCGCGCTTCTTGAGGTCCTCTTCGGCATTGGACGAAGCCTCCCGGACCATTCTTTGAATCTCGAGTTCGGAGAGGCCCGAGCTGGGGCGAATGCTCATGGTCTGTTCCAGGTTCGTCATCAGATCCCGGGCGCTGACCTTGACGATGCCATTGGAATCGATGTTGAAAGAGACCTCGATCTGCGGCACGCCCTTGGGCAGTGGGGGCAGATTGATCAGATCGAATCGGCCCAGGCTCTTGTTGTGCTCTGACAGTTCCCGCTCGCCCTGAAGCACGTGCACCTCGACCCGGCTCTGGTTGTCCGTGACCGTCGTAAAGGTGCGGCTGTCCTTCAAGGGGATCGTAGAGTTGCGCTGGATAATCTTCACGAAACCACCGCCTTGGGTCTCGATGCCGAGGGAAAGGGGAGTCACATCCAGCAGCACCAGATCCTTCACCTCGCCGCGCATCACCGCGCCTTGGATAGAGGCGCCCGTGGCCACGACTTCGTCAGGATTGATGTTCCGGTTTGGCTCCTTGCCAAAGAAGCCCTTCACCGCCTGCTGAACCATCGGCATGCGAGTTTGGCCACCGACCAAGATGATTTCATCCACGTCCGCAGGTTTCTTGCGGGCGCTGTCCAAGGCGTCTTGGATGGGCTCGAGGGTACGGTCCACCAGCTCCTGGACCATGCCCTCCAGGAGATCGCGGGTCAGGGTTGCTTCCAAGTGCTGCGGCCCACTGGGGCCCTGGGCGATGAAGGGAAGGCGGATCTCGACTTTGTCGAGGGTGCTGAGCTCGCACTTGGCCTTCTCGCTGGCTTCCTTGAGCCGCTGCAAGGCCATGCGGTCGCCATTGAGGTCAATGCCCGTCTTCTCTTTGAACTGCTCCGCCAGCCACAACATGATGACAAGATCGAAATCCTCGCCGCCCAGAAAGGTATCGCCGCTCGTGGCCAGCACTTCGAAAACGCCGTCGTTCATCTCCATCAAGGTGAAGTCGAAGGTGCCTCCGCCGAGATCGTAGATCGCGAGGGTCTGCCGCTTTCCTTTCTTGTCGATGCCATAGGCGAGCGCGGCGGCCGTGGGCTCGTTGATGATGCGGATCACATTCAGGCCCGCGATACGCCCCGCATCTTTCGTGGCTTGGCGTTGGGCATCATCGAAATAGGCCGGCACGGTGATGACGGCGTCGGTGACTTCTTCATGGAGGAAGGCCTCGGCACTCTGTTTCAGGGACCGCAGCACAATGGCGCTGATTTCCGGGGGCGCGTATTCACGATCACCGACCTTCACCCAGGCATCCCCGTTCGGAGCCTCCACCACCGGAAAAGGCAGCCGACCCATGGCCTCTTGCACTCTTGGAGAACGAAAACGCTGGCCCAGGAGCCGCTTCATGGCGAACAAGGTGCGCTGGGGATTGGTGACGGATTGGCGTTTGGCGATGTGTCCTACCAGGGCGTCGCCCTTGTCCGTGAAAGCCACCACCGAAGGAGTGGTCCGGCTGCCTTCCCGGTTCGGGATGACTCGTCCGTCCCCGGATTCCATAACGCAGGCGCAGCTGTTGGTGGTTCCCAAGTCAATACCGATGAGCTTTCCGGCCATGGGTGCTTCTCCTCGAATGCTTGGTGTCTGGCTGGAATGCCAGTGGAATCGCCCGGATTATTCCAATGCCGTGCCAGGTTCCGGAGCCATTGGATTAGCTTCCGGGAATACTTTAGGCTCGCCGCCGGGGTTTGTATCGGCATCGGGATTGTGGTTCACCACCACCCGGGCAGGCCTCAGAAGCTGGCCTCTGAGCGTGTAGCCTCGCTCGTAAATGGCCGCGACGGCACCATCCGCGAGATCCCCATTGGACATCGTCGTGAGGGCCTCCGCATGAAGTGCGTCGAAGGGATCGCCCACGTTTAGGCCCACCGACTCCACACCCACCCGGCGAAGGGCGTCCAGGAACTGCTTCCGGATGAGTTCAACTCCGCTCCTGAAGGCCTCCATGTCCGGGTAGGTGGCGTCGAGGCTTCGCTCAAAGTTGTCCAATACCGGAAGGATTTCCAACAGCAGTTTGCGATCACCTTGGTTGAGCGCCACCTGAGTATCGCGCGCGGATCGATCGCGATAATTCAGATACTCCGCTTTCAATCGTTTGTAGTGGTCCAGAACATCGGCTTCGCGTTTCTCCACTTCCCCGATCTGGCTATGGGCGCGAGCCAGCTGACGCTGATAGTCCTCAGCCGTGGCGGTTGAGGCCGGCACTTCTGGATCCAGAAGGATGGGTTCGAGTTCGGCGGACTCTTCGTCGTCCATCACGACCATGTACTCCGGGGTCGCATCCGCGGCCTCGTCGGCGAGGGCCTGGAGATCAATGGCTCCGGAGTCATCCAGGCTCAAATCCACTGTGTTGGCGTCCAGCACCAAATCAACCTGTTGGGGGTTGTCCGGGAGTTCATTGGGCTCGGGGATCATGGACTCATTGTAGGCAAACTTTCCCCTTCAGCCCAACTGCTCACTTTCGGAAGCCTCAATCCAATCCGGTGGTCCGCCGCTGCACCGCCTGGGACCACCAGGCCAAGCCACCCAGGATCCGACTGTAGTCCATGCGGAGGGGGGCCACGAGCGCGAAGGTGGCCCACGTCTGCCCGCCGATCGGCACGCTGCGGACCATGGTCGCCAAAGGCATGGACTGCAAGAACGGGTTTTCTGAACCCAAAAGCAGTTGGACTTCAAGGGACGCTGATTGCCCAAACGCGTTCAAGAGCCGGGCCAATCGTTCGTGCTCCTCGAAAGCGGCCACCAGGGAACGGAAGCGGTCCAGATCCTCGAATTCGGGGATCTGCCCCATCTGCCCCAGCCCGGCTACCACCACGAGCGGATCACTGGGCTCCGAGTGATCCGGCCACGCTTCAGCCAGTCCGGAAAGGCGCGCTTGCAGGGCCCGGGCTTCTCCTGCTCCTTCTTGAAGCGCCGCCAGCAACCTTTGGCGCATCTCAGCAAGGGTGCTTCCCCTGAATTGCTCGGAGGCGAAATTTGCCATTTCAAGCAGCGTGGCCGAATCGAAATCCCACGTATTTTCGAGGATCTGATGTTCCACCTCGCCCAGGCTGCCGACCCAAATACCTACCAGCCTATGGCGGTCCAAGGGCACGAATTCCAGTCGCACCAGCCGGGTGTGGGAAAGCCGGTGGGGCAAGGCCACACAGACACCGCCCATGACTTCTGCCAGCACCCGGCTCGCGTGGCGAAGCCACGATTCCGGATCCTGCTCAATCCCGTCAAGGGACGTGCGCAGGTGGGCGCCCATGGCATCGTCCGGTTCCTGGAGATGCACCCAGCGATCTACGTAGTAGCGATAGGCCCGTTCCGTCGGCACGCGGCCTGCGGAGGTGTGAGGCTGCGCCACCAAGGCCTCATCTTCGAGATCCGACAGCACGTTGCGGATGGTCGCCGAGGACAGAGCCTCGGGAAAGCGCTTTGAAAGCAGGCGCGACCCCACCGGCTCTCCCTCGAGAAGATAGGTCTCGATGAGGGTCTTGAGAACCGATTCGCTGCGAGGGTCAAGGGAGCCGTTCAAGGGATTCACCAAGCCTGAAGAGCGTGTTTCAAAATGAGGCGCGGCCGCGACGGAGGTCAGCCGCGATACAGCGCAAGGAAGGGGCCGTAGCTGCGTATAGATGATACGCACAAGGTCGCTGACACCGCGATGTGCGCGGCTGGCCCCGTCCCTTCGGGCTGGGGCGGCGGGCGTCGCAGGGCTGCGTTAGCCTCCCGTGGCGTATGGGCGATATGCCGTGGTCGGCTGCCTTGCCTCGCTTGCCCGGCGCTCCCAGCGCGGCCACGTCTCATTTTGAAACACGCTCTCACAAAGGCTTCCAGGGCAGTTCAGGAAGCCTCTCAGGGATTGAGTTACTATAGGGCATAACTTGAACCGGAGGTTCCATGCGCAACCAAAACATTCTCCCCATTGCGTTGATTTCCATCGCAGTTCTCGGTGGGGTGGCTTGTGAGAAAAAGCTCAGCCCTGAAACTGTCGCCGCCCAAGAAGCCACGAAATCCGCCGATGACCGCGTGGCACGACTTGAACAACAGCTAGCCGACCTCAAGACGGGCAAGCATGCCCCGAAGGAAGCCGACAAGGAAACCTTGGATCACGTGGCGAGGAGCGAGCAGAGAGCCATCGAACACCAACTTCAAGCCGCGAAGAAGAAGGCCGAAGCCAAGAAGCGCGAAGCCGAACAGCTGGCCGCGGCACCCGCTCCGAAACCCGATGCCTACAAGGCCACCGTGGTGGAAGTGCCCGCGGGTACAACTCTGGAAGTGAGGCTCGATCAGGATCTGAGCACGGACAAACAACAGGCTGGTGACACTTGGACCGGCACCCTTGTTAGCGATGTGAGAACGGCAGGCGGTACCGCTTGGCGCGCCGGAACTCCCGTGCATGGCGTCGTGTCTCAAAGCGCGGCCCTTGGCCGACTCGCCAATGGAAAGGGCGGGCTCGCCATCAAGCTCACGGAAGTGGGCTCTAATGACGTGGACGCCGATACCCACCTGGTGGTGGGCGATAAGCGCGGGGAGCGCAATGCCAAGATCATCGGAGGCGGCGCGGCCCTGGGAGCTCTCATCGGCATTCTCTCGGACAAGAACAATAAGAACGACCACGCCCTAGGCGGCGCGGCCATCGGCGCCGCCGCAGGCACCGCTGCGGCAGCGGCCTCGGCCGACACCGTCGTCCGCATCAAGGCCAGCACCCCCGTGATCTTCACCCTTTCAGCTCCTGAAAAAGTGACGATCAAGTAACAAACGGTCAACCTCCAGCCAATATGAGCTGTAATTCCGAACGCGCCCTAGGGCGCGTTTTTTTTGCTCAGACCTCTTGGCTTCTTCAAGCCTCTAGCTGCTGCAACCGCTCCGCCTCGAAGGCAGAACGCAGAGGCTCGATGATGGGTTCGATCTGGCCCTGCATGAACGCGTCGAGCTGGTGAAGGGTTACGCCCACCCGATGATCCGTCACGCGGCCTTGAGGGAAATTATAGGTGCGGATCTTCTCGCTGCGGTCGCCGCTGCCCACTTGGCTTTTCCGCATCGCAGAGCTGGTGGCATCGGCTTGGTCCTGGGCTTGTTGCAATAGCCGTGAACGCAACACGGTCATGGCTTTGGCCATGTTCTTGATTTGGCTGCGCTCGTCCTGGCACTGCACCACGGTGTTGGTGGGCAAGTGCGTGAGCCGCACCGCAGAGTAGGTCGTGTTCACGCTCTGGCCTCCCTTTCCCCCTGAGCAGAAGGTATCCACGCGCAAATCTTTTTGATGGATCTCGATGTCCACATCCTCCGCTTCGGGCATCACCGCCACGGTGCAGGCTGAGGTGTGGATGCGGCCCTGGGTCTCAGTCTTCGGAACCCGCTGGACGCGATGCACGCCGCTCTCAAAGCGGAACAGTGAATACGCGCCATTCCCCTGGATTTCGGCGATGACTTCCTTGAGTCCGCCCGCGTCGGCTTCGCTTTCATCCATCACCGTGACCTTGAAACCCCGGCGTTCGGCGAAGCGCACGTACATGCGGAAGATCTCCGCGGCGAACAGGGCCGCCTCCTCCCCACCGGTGCCGGCGCGCACTTCCAGGATCACGTTCTTGTCGTCCTTCGGATCCTTGGGAATGAGAAGGTTCCGCAGCTCCGCCCCGCCCTTTTCGATGGCTACTTTCAGATCTGGAATCTCCAGGGCCGCCATGTCCCGCAATTCCTGCTCCATGCTTTTATCCCCAAGGATGCCCTCGGCTTCTTCCATTTGTTTCTGGAGGTTAGCCTGGGTCCGCCAGGCTTCCACCACGGGTTCCAATTCGGCGCGGAGCTTAGCCAATTCCCTCAGCTTTTTGGAGTCGCTGACGATGGAGGGATCCTGGAGCTGCGCCTCTACCTCCAGGAATTTGGATTCGAGGGCTTCGAGCTGGTCTCTCATGGGTTGAATCTCCGGCGGGCGGAAAAGCCGTTACTCCAAATTAATCGAATGGTTCTGGGCGGAAGAAACGGCTCCTAACCACAAAAAAAGAACGGGCCGAATACTC
>JANXXC010000208.1 GCA_025350765.1 Holophagaceae bacterium
AAGCCCTCTTCGATCAAGGCTCCGAAGATGGCGGTGAAGATCAGGACTTCCTTCCGCGCTTGTTCCAGGCTCACCCCGAAGACCGCGTGGAAGTAGAGGCCAAGGGGACTCAGGGCCCTTTCCACCAAGGGCATGAGATCCCTGAATCCGCTATCGGGGCTTGGCACGGCGATGGCGCGAAAAATGAACCCGGTGAATTCGGGCGTTTCATGCAGCAGGTCCACGTAGCCCCGGGCCAAGCGCAAGGCTGATGCGCGGATCGCCTGGGACCCAGCGGGAACGGGCGCCATCAAGGGCTTCACCAAATCCACCATGCGCCTTTCCATCACGGCTTGCGCCACAAGGCAGAGCTGACGGAATAGCCCTTCCTTGCTGCCGAAGTGGTAGTAGAGGGTGGGCTTCGAAACACCCGCTTCCTCAGCCACCTCACGCACCTGAACCCCATCGAAGCCGCGTTTGGCAAAATGGTCCAAGGCCACTAGCAGCAACTTAGCTTTCAGTTCTCCCTGGGCGCTCAACCGTTCCAACGCATCGCGAAACCGCACGCCAGGCATCGCGACGCCCAGCGCCTCCGGGCTGAAGACCGGCTGCATATCTGAAGTTCCGTGGTTAGGTGTCGCGCTCATGACTCCTTCCACGATGCCTCAATGGACGGCGGAACGCCACGGGAGGCCTCGCACCACGTCCGCTTCCCGATCCAGCCATTCGTCGAGGCGGGGTTGCACCGCGGCGCCAAAGCGCTCTTCCGCAATGCGCAGATAGACCAGGGCATGGCCCGCTTCGCAGCGTTCCAGTTCAACAAGAAAGGCCAGCCAGGGCGCCTCTCCCAATTCCGAATGCCCTGTGGCGGCGCCCTCCAGCAGGTGCAGCCGTTCACAGGAGCGGGCCTCGATGAGGGCGCTGACCAGCAAGCGATCCAGCAGTCGGGTCTCGCTGCTTTTTCTTTTCTCTAGATTTTCCAGAAGGCCCTGGGCGTAGCGGTTCCCTGCATCCGAGCGCAGGGCCCATCCAAATCCCTGCATGGCTTCCAGCACGCGACGGAAGTGGTTCAATTCCTCTTCCGCCAGCTTGGCCAGCAGCAACGGAATGCGCACTTCTCCCGGAAAGGCGTGCATGAGGGATAACGCGGTGAGGGCGGCCTTCTTCTCGCAGTGGGCGTGGTCCGACAGCAGGCCTTCGGGGTCGGCCAGGGCGGCCTCTGCCCACGCCGGGGGGGTTTCCGCGCGAAGCGGCAACGGCGGTCGGAACATTAGAGCCTCCCCAGCTTCAAAAAAATCTCCCGCCAGTCTTCGGGCAACGCCGCCGCGTCCCTAGCAATGGTGGCCTCGTCACCTCGGACGAAGGGCCCCGTGCGGCCCTCGGCTCCCAGTCGCTCGATGTTCCGCAAGGTCGCCTCCGCCAGGGGCACGAAGCCCCGGCCCGGCAGCGCCACGCCCGCCTCCCGCAGCAGCGCTGCGGCGCCCAGCCACAAGGATGCAGTGTGCGCGGAAGTGAGCACCGCCGCAGCGTGGTAAAGCGCCTTGAGACGGGGTTCAAGATGAAAGGGCATGAAGCCCAGGCGGCTGAACGCCGAGACCAGAATTTCCGGCACCTCCCCAGTCAGAGCAAGGGGAGTACCTCGCCAATCAGCGGATCGGCCATCAAAGCTCGTGAGGGGATGGGCACAGGGCACGCCTTCCAGATGGAGACTCCCGGATAGATGGGCACAGCGGCCTGGGAATAGGGCCGCGAGGCCCGGCACGGCATCGTCCGGCACCGCAAGCACCACCAAGCCATCGGGAGTGGCGGAGTGGGGCCGCAGCGCCACCATAGCCCCGGAGGCCTTCCAGGCCTCCCCAAGGGCCCGCCCCGCCCGCCCTCGCCCAAGAATGCTGAACTCCACTGCCATAACAACAGTGTGCCATCGGATCCAGATAGGCTTGGGTTCGATGACTTGGCCCCTTCCCCCCGCCATCGAATGGCCGAAATTTCTGCGGCTGCTGCGTAACCCCGCGCCGCCCCGGGGTTGGTTAGAGGCCGCGGCAGAATTGGAAGATCTGCAGAAGCGCCCCCTGTTGCTGCGCTGGATCGCCCAGCATCCCAAAGCTCCGGCCCATCTCCGGGCTCGCCTGCTTCCCCGATTGCCATGGCGCGCGCTGGCGGCAGTAGCTCAGGATGCCTCGGCCCATCCCCAGGCCAGGACCTTTGCCACCGAACGGCTGCAAAATCTCTGGCCCGGACTCTCCACAGGCGAACGTCGCGCCTTGGCGGCCCTGGCTCCCAAACCGCTCTGGCGCCTCATCTGGAAGGTACACGATCCGGGCGTCCTGTCCGCCTTCCTTCAGAACGCGCGACTCCATGAGCAGGGCCTGCTAGATCTCTTCCATGTCCCCCTGCATCCACTCCAACTTGCCGCCCTGCAAGGGTCCCTTTGGAAGGAGCAAGAGGCCGTGGCGAGGCGCGTCCTTCTCCTGCTGGACGAGACCTTGCGCATGCCCGAACCGCTGGTGGTGCTAGGACACGGAGCCCATTGGATCAAAGTGCTGGAGCCCGATCAAAGACTTCAGATCTCCACCAACCTCCGCCACCCAGCCTTGCGGCGCATGGCCAGAGCCCACTCAAAGGCAGTGCTTGATGAGTTCTGCTTATAATCCCCTAGACATTTTTAAAAGGCCCCGATGGGAAGCTCTGGACCTGACAACGAGGAATCCGAAGGTCAACTTACGTTGATTGAAGGGCTGCGCCGCAGCGAAGCGCGCTACCGTTCCGTGGTCGAACAAGCTGGGGACATGATCTTTCTCTTCGACGTAGCCACCAAGCACATGGTCGAGGTCAACGGCGCCTTCCATCGGACCTTGGGCTATTCCCACGAAGACCTGGCAAGCCTGACCCTCTACGACCTTGTGGATGCCGGCGCGGAGAGCGTGGACCGCAACATCGCGCACGTGGTGTCCGAGCACCATTACACGGTGGGCCGCCGCCGCTATCGCCACAAAGACGGCAGGATCCGCGAGGTGGAGGTAAGCGCCAACCACCTGCGGGAACTGGACCAGGACTTGGTCTGTGTGGTGGCTCGGGACGTGACGGACCAGGTCCGCGCCGAATCGGCGCTTAGGCAGGCCCAGAAGCTAGAGAGCTTGGGGGTGCTGGCCGGAGGAATCGCCCACGACTTCAACAATCTCCTGACGGCCATCCTGGGGAATCTGAACCTGGCCCAAATGAATCTTTCTGCCGAATCCCCCGTGATGCCCTATTTGAAAAAAATCGAAAGCACGGTACTGCGCGCTTCGGATCTCACGCGCCAGATGCTCGCCTACAGCGGCAAAGGCCGCTTTTTAGTGCAAGCGGTTGATCTCGGACGGCTGGTGGAGGAAATGGCCCACCTGCTGGAAGTGTCCATCCCCAAAAAAGTGGCCCTCCAGGCTTTGATCCCCCACGGATTGCCCGCCCTAGAAGCGGATCCGACCCAGATTCAGCAGGTGGTGATGAACCTAGTCATCAATGCCGCCGAGGCCATCGGCGACCAGGAGGGGACGATCTCCCTGACCGCCAGGACGGCCATGTTGGACGAGGCCTTCATCGCGGTCCATTTGCCCGGACAGGCCGTGAACCCGGGTCCCCATGTCATCCTTGAGGCAGCCGATACCGGCTGCGGTATGAGCCCCGAAACCATCGCAAAAATTTTTGATCCCTTTTTCACCACGAAGGTCTCAGGCCGGGGGTTGGGGCTCTCCGCCATGCTCGGCATTCTCCGGGGGCATCAAGCCGGAATCAGCATCTATTCGGAAGTGGGGAGAGGCTCCACCTTCCGGATCTACTTCCCGGCCCACGAGGTGATCGTGAGTCCCCCGGCGCCCCCCATTCCCCCTGCGCGAGCGGCCCTACCCACTGGCACGGTCCTGGTGGTGGATGACGAGCCCGCCATCCGCACCACCGCCAGCGCCATGTTGGAGTCGCTGGGATTCAAAGTGCTGGAGGCTGCGGACGGGCTGGAGGCGGTGGAGAGATATCGAAGCCATCAGGGCGAGGTCATCCTGGTTCTGTTGGACCTCACCATGCCCCACATGGACGGCAAGGATGCCTTCGATGCCATCCGCGAGATGAACCCTCTGGCGAAGGTCATCCTCTCCAGCGGCTACAACCAGCAAGAAGCCCTCGAACCCTTCATCCGCGGGAGCCTCGCGGGCTTCCTGCAGAAGCCCTACCAGTACAAAGACCTGAGGACGGCGCTGGAGAAGATCCTGCTGGGCGGAGCCTAAGTCAAGCCCGCCGGATGACTTCCGCCACGGTCCGCTCGATGCCCACGAATACATCGGAGAGCCGCGCGTCGTTGAACATGTAGGCCGGGGTCGTAATGAGATTCAAGGCATCATCCACCACGATCTCCCGGGCGGTGGCGCGGTCTTGATGCCTCGCGCCAAGGGCGTTGAGGGCGGCGGAACACCCTTCATCGGTGCCGATGGTGAGCGTGGCGTGAAGGCCGCTGTCCTTGAGGCAAAGCGCTACTAGGGCCGGTGCGATGCAGAGCGCGCCGATGGGTTTTTTCGCATCGAAAAAAGCCTTCACGAAGGTCCGCACCTCAGGATGCACATCCGCATCGGTGCCCTCGAAGGCGAACCCGCAGTGATTCTTCGCGACCCCGTATCCACCGGGCATGATGAGCGCATCAAAATCCGCGGGGTCCGCCTGGGACAGCGGTTTGATCTGCCCGCGGGCGATGCGCGCGGCCTCCTCCAACATGTTTCGGCCTTGCCCTTCCACCACTTGGCCAGTGAGGTGGTTCACGACATGGTGCTGGTCTTCGTCCAGGGCTAAGCAATGGGCCTTTGCGCCGTGCTGATCCAACGCCAGCAGCGTGAGTACGGTCTCGCGGATCTCTGCCCCATCCAAGTATCCACAGCCCGCCAGCAGCACCGCGACGTCCAGAACCTTGGCCATGAAAGCCTCCTGAAAAATGCTGCCCCAGTATGCCGCCGCTATGCTGAGCGCATGAGAATCTCGTCGCGGCTTCCCGCTTCCTTGAGCCCCACGGCATTCTCGAAGCTCGTGGAAGCCCGGCGCGGGTCTCCCGGATTCCTGAACCTCACGGTGTCCAATCCGACGCGATGCGGATTTAATTATTTCGAGGACTCCTGGCGGAAGGCTTTGGACTCACCCGGCATCCTGGCTTACGCGGCGGACCCTCAAGGTAGCCGAGCCGCCCGGGAGGCCATCGCGGCCCATCACGGGCATGGCCTGCCGCCGGAGGATATCCTGCTCACGGCCTCCACCAGCGAGGCCTATTCGTGGCTCTTCAAACTCCTGTGCGATCCCGGAGACGAAGTGCTGGTGCCCAGTCCCAGCTATCCCCTCTTCGAGCATCTCGCGGCGATGGAAGGCCTTCGTCCCATCCAGGTTCCCGCCTATTTCCATGAGCGGTGGCACCTGGATCTAGACGCTCTCGAATCCGCCTGCACGCCGCGAACCCGGGCCCTGGTGGTGGTGAATCCCAACAATCCCACGGGGCAATTCCTCTCCAAGCAGGAGTGGCGAGCCCTCTCCAACCTGTGCGCTGAACGCGGCCTATCCCTGCTGGTGGACGAGGTCTTCGCGGATTTTGTCCTGGAGCCGCAAGGGGATGCCTTGGCCACGGCCCTGCTGGACGAAAGTCCACCCTGCCCAGTCTTCGTGTTGTCGGGGCTCAGCAAGGTGGCCCTGTTACCCCAACTGAAGCTCGGTTGGATCCTGCTCCACGGAAGCGCCCGAGTCTATCTCGACTCTCTGGTTTTCATCGCCGATCAATACCTCTCCGTTTCCGCCTCGGCCCAAGCGGCGGCTCCTTCGATTTTGGGCTCGGCCAAAGCCATGCGGGATCAGGTGCTCCTTCGCGCCCGGGACAATCTGCGTTGCCTGGATGACCTATTGCTGGCGCATTCCCATCTTTCACGCCTCCCGGTAGAAGGCGGATGGTCCGTGCTGTTGCGACGGCCAGCCCTGGGAGATGACGGGGACTGCGCCCTGCGGCTGGTGGAGGAGACGTCGACCCTGGTGCATCCGGGCCATTTCTTTGATCTGCCCACGGATGGATTTCTCGTGCTGAGCCTGCTCACCCCACCGGATATTTTTCGCGAAGGCATCTCGCGTATCCTTCCAAGACTCCCGGTAGACTGATCCCCCCACCTCCCATGGCCAACCAAACCTCCTGCCCAACCTGTGGCGCCCCCTTGAGCTTCCGGCCTGGAACCATGGTCGCGGTCTGCTCAGCCTGCGGTTCATTGAGCGCACGCACCGACCGGGATCCTGAACTCATCGGCAAGATGGCCGCGCTGGTGGATACGGGTTCCCCGCTGAAGACCGGCGTAGAGGGACGCTATGCGGGCCGAGCCTTCGCCTTGGCGGGGCGCGTGCAGATGTCTCACCCCTTGGGCGGAGTTTGGGACGAGTGGTACCTGGCCTTCGAGGATGGCCGTTGGGGGTGGCTAGCGGAGGCTCAGGGGAAGTTCCTGCTGACCTTCGACGAGAAGCTGAGCGCTGGTGTCCCCGCCTTTGAACAATTGCAGGCTGGAGCCGTCCTTCGGGTAGGTGAAGTTTCCTGGGTGGTGGCGGAAGCCAGCTTTGCAGCCTTCGCTTCGGCCGAAGGCGAGATCCCTTGGAAGATCAGCCCCGGCGCCACCTATCGCTTCGCGGATCTTTCCGGCGCCCATGGCGCCTTCGCCACTCTGGACTACGGAGCGGGTGGAGATGCGCCCACCCTTTATGTGGGCCGTGAAGTCAGCCTCGACGATCTGAAGCTCCGCCAGGCCAGCAGCGATCCCACCGCGGGGCCGAAGCTCCAGGCCATAAATCTGCAATGCCCCCATTGCGGCGGCGCGCTCAAACTCCACAGCCCGGATCAAGCCCAGCGCGTGGGCTGCCCCTACTGCGGCTCCCTGCTG
>JANXXC010000061.1 GCA_025350765.1 Holophagaceae bacterium
CATGGACCATGCCCCAAAGAGCCTGGAAAGAAGCCCTCACTCAGTTCGCCATCCTCTACCCCACCCGGATGGAACCCTCGACCTACTGACCCGGATCAAACATCATGAAAATCGCTCACACACAGAAATTTGGATAGGTCCGTGCAATCCGTGGCTCAGCTTTGTTCGCTTTCTCATTTTTCGCGTTCTTTCGCGAATTTTCGCGGTTCCAATTCCATCCTTCGCGGTTCAGAAATCGTCGTCGTCTTCGTCGCTTTCCTGAGGCATTACGGTCTGCAACAGCATCATGAAGACCGGCCGTAGCAGCAGCGTGGCGAGGACAAAGAGCGAGGCCTGAAGCCAGGTGGGCATGGGGATGGCGCGGATGGGCTCGAAGGCCCAGAGCGCCGTGATGATGAGGCTCAGCAGGATGCTGATGAGGTGGAGCAGAATCAACTGGGCATTGGAGCAGGCGAAGCGCTGCTGTACTTCTTCCTCGGAATCCCCGAACCAGGGGAATTTTCGAAAGAAAGCCCAGTAACGCGACCACAGGCTTGGAACGGCGCTGTTGGGCGCCTTACTTTCCGGCATCAGCCTTCGTCCACTTCTGCGCCCAGCCCAGCACTGCCTCATGCCAAGCCTTGCTATTGCCGGGTTTCAACACCCAATGGCCCTCGTCAGGCCACACCAGGAATTCGCTGGGCACATGGCGCAGCTGCAAGGTCTGGTAGAGCTGGATGCCTTCGGTGAAGGGCACGCGGTAATCCAGTTCTCCGTGGGAGACCAGCATGGGTTTCTTGAAATGCTGAGCTGAGTTGTGCGGGCTCATGCGCTGCCAGAGCGACTTCGTCTGTGGACTCTCCCAGGGCCAGCCCTTGAATTCCCAGCGGGGGAACCAAAGCTCCTCCGTGGCCAGCTGCATGGACTCGGTGTTGTAGATGCCCGCGTGGCTGATGAAGGCGGCAAAGCGATCGGCATAGTGGCCTGCGATCCAGTTCACCGCGTAGCCGCCATAGCTCGCGCCCGCGGCCACCACGCGCTTGGGATCGGCGTTGGGCACTCTTTTCAGCGCCGCGTCCAGGCCGTTCATCAGATCCTTCATGACGAGGCCGTTCCAGTCGCCGCTGATTTCGTCGGTGAAGGTCTGGCCGTAGCCGAATGATCCGCGCGGATTCACTTCCACCACCACGAAGCCCGCGCCGGCCCACACCTGCGGATTCCAGCGGTTGCTCCAGGAATCCGTCCACGCGCCTTGGGGGCCGCCGTGGATGAGGTAGGCCACGGGATAGCTCTTGGCCGAGTCGAAGCCCTGCGGCTTGATGATGAAGCCCTGGACCTGGGGCGCCTTGCCGTCCTTGCCCGCGCCGCCCTTGAACCAAAAAGACTCCGCGTGATTCAGGCCCATTTCCAGGGAGAGCGGCTCATTGTGATGGGTGAAGCGCTCGGCCTTTCCGGATTTCAGATCCACGGTGTAGACATCCGCGGGGGCGTGGGTGCTGCTCGAGGAGGAGAGCGCCGTCTCCCCGCCGGGCATCAGGGCGAGGCTTTCCACATGCAGGCCATGGGTCAACCGGCGCGCCTTCCCATCCCCGAATGGCGCCCAGGCATAGAGATCCACGTGGCCCTGAACATCGGTGGAAAAGATCAGCCCATCACCCTTCCACGTGAAATTCCCCGCGCTGAGATTGATGCCTTGGGTGGTCTTCACCACTTGTTTGGTGGCTCTGTCCATGACCCACAATTCGAATTTGTCGCTCTCGAACCCAGGCCGGCGCTGAGCGCGCCAGGCCAAGTATTTTCCGTCCGGCGAGTAGCGCGGGGTGGTGTCCATGGCGGGATTCTGGCTGAGCACCCTGGGTTGGCCGCCCGCGAGATCGATTTCAAAAATCTCGCCGTTGGTGCTCACGGCCTGATCCTGCTGGGGATTCGCGCCGAAAGCGATGGACTTGGAATCCGGCGACCAGGCGTATTCGTCGCCCGCGGCCACGTCTGCGAAGTTGGGAATGTCGAAGGGGAAGCCCGCGGTGATGTCGCGGGGCTGTTCGGTGGGCCCCGGGGGCACGTCGGCCCGTACCACGAAGAGATGTTGCCTCTGGATGGGATCGAAATACTCGGTCCAATGACGGAACATCAGCGCGGTGTAACGGCGCAACTGGGTCTTCGCCTGGTTCTTGGAATAAAGGTAATTCCCGTTCTGATTCCAATCGCCGGAGGGCACGATGGCCGAGGTGAAGGCGATCCACTTGCCGTCGGGGCTCCAGGCCGCGCCCGAAGCGCCACCTGAGACGGAGGTGAGTTGGCGGCGGCTTTTCCCAGCGGCTTCCTGGATCCACAATTGGCCATTGGATTCGTAGCAAAGTTTGGTGCCATCAGGGCTGAAGCGAGGATGCGACTGGGAGCCCTCGCCAAGATTCAGCTCCATGGGCTCCTTTGAGCCAGACAGGCCCTCCCGCTCCGCGCGTTGAAGCCAGATGTGGGTGGTGATCTTGTTGGTGTCGAGATCCACCGTGCCTACCTGGTAGGCGATGTCTCCCAGGGAGGACACCTGGGGATCCGCCACGCGCTTCACCTTGAAGAGATCCGAGATTTGCATGGGTCGGCCCGCAAAGGCCGGGGACAGCGCGAGGAGTGCGGCCAGGGGCCGGAGGATGGAACGCATGAAAACTCCGATGATGTCTCCTGAATGATAACGGGCGGGCCGAGAGGCCCGCGGGTGTTTCATTTCGCGTTATTCGCGCTTAAAACTCTTTCAAAATATAGCGGGCAATGACGGTGCGCTGAATCTCGCTGGTGCCTTCGCCGATGGTGCAGAGCTTCACGTCGCGGTAGTACTTTTCCACCGGGTAGTCCTTCACGTAGCCATAGCCCCCCAGGATCTGCACGGCTTCGTCGGCGACCTTGCAGGCGATTTCGGAGCTGAAGAGTTTGGCCATGCTGGCGGCCTTGGCGTAGGGCAGGCCCTGGTCCTTCAGATTCGCGGCGCGATAGATCAGCAAGCGCGCGGCTTCTATCTGCACACCCATGTCCGCGAGCTTGAATTGGATGGCCTGATGTTCACTGATGGGCTTGCCAAAGGTGACGCGCGATTTCGCGTACTTCACGGATTCCTCAAAAGCGCCTTGGGCCATGCCCAGCCCCAGCGCGCCGATGCTGATGCGGCCGCCATCCAGGGTCTTCATGGCCTGGCGGAATCCGACGCCCTCTTCGCCCAGGAGATTCTCAGCGGGGACTTTCACGTCCTCCATGATGAGTTCCGAGGTATCGCTGGCCCGGAGGCCCAGCTTGTTCTCCTGCTTGCCGGCCCGGAATCCGGGCATCCCTTTTTCCAGGATGAAGGCGCTGATGCCATCGGTGCCTTTGCCGGGAGAGGTGCGCGCCATCACCACGGCGATATCGCCCACGGTGCCGTGGGTGATGAAATTTTTGGTGCCGTTCAGGACGTAGTGATCGCCGTCCTTGCGGGCGCTGGTGATCTGGGCCCCCGCGTCGCTGCCCGCGCCAGGTTCCGTGAGCCCCCAGGCGCCGATGGCCTTACCGCTGGCGAGGGGCCGCAGATACTTCTGCTTCTGCGCTTCGCTACCCATGGAGTAGATGTGGTTGGCGCAAAGGCTGTTGTGGGCCGCCACGCTGATGCCCACGCTGCCACAGACGCGGGAGAGTTCTTCCACCACCACGGCGTACTCGATGTAGCCCATGCCCGCGCCGCCGTATTCCTCAGGGAAGATGACGCCGAGCATTCCCATTTCGCCTAAGCGTTTGATGACCGCCATGGGGTAGGTCTTGGATTCATCCCATTCCATGACGTGGGGACGAATCTCTTTTTCAGCGAATTTGCGGACCTCCTGGCGGAGGGCTTCAACGTGGTCAGGAAGAGTGAAATCCATGGATCCTCGCGGGGGCAAAACCCCAGCCTATCCAGCCTGGGCCTCGTCCGCACGGAGTATTTATGGATGCATAAGGTATGCTAATGAGCCTGGCGGAAAGAATCAGTACTGGGCGACGGCGTCTCAGTAATGGGCGACGGTGTCGCTGGGTACGAGCTTCTGCACGAGGATCTTCTTCTGCGCCAGCCCTGCGGCCTCGGGCATCACCGAGAGCGCCTTCTGCACCTGGGGATCCTTGGTGCAAAGGAACTTGAAACCCGCGTCCAACCCGAAGGCCAGGTTCTGCATCTCGTAGGAGATCTGATCCCGCATCTCCTCCTTGTTCTCTTCCCACTCCTTGTCCGTGATGGCGACTTTCTGCTCCAGGGCCCAGGCCTTGAAGCGCGCCAGCACCACGTCGTCGGCGCCGACGTCAGGCTTCACGCCGAAGCGTTCCTTCTCGTGCACGGCGAACTTGAAGAAGGCGGAGGTGCGGAAGCGCAGGGTCCCGACAAAGGGCTTCAACAGCGCCGCGGGCACGATGTAGTCCGGGGTGATGCCGCCGCCGCCGTAGACTGTCCGGCCCAGGTCCGTTTTGAAGGGCGGGCCCTCGGGCTTGATGGGCACCTTGGCGTCTTCTTCGGGGTTGTAGTAGTCGTCCAGGCCGTGCATGTAATCCCGCTGGATGCTGCGCCCCGAAGGCGTGTAGTAGCGCCCCGTGGTGAGGGCCAGGCCGCGGCTGCGGCCGATGGTGAGGACGCTCTGCACTAAGCCCTTGCCCCAGGAGGTGGTGCCCACCACCAGCCCACGATCATGGTCCTGCACCGCCCCGGTGACGATCTCCGAGGCCGACGCGGTGCCGCGATTCACCAGGATCACCATGGGGAAGGGATCCATCACCGACCCCTTGGGGGACCTTGTTTCAATCACATCGCGGCCGTCGCGGCCCTTCTGGGTGACGATGAGTTCGCCGGGGCCCACCAGCTGGCGGCAGATGCCCACCGCGGCATCCAGCACACCGCCGCCGTTGTTGCGCAGATCCAACAAGAGTTTCTTCATGCCCTGGCGCTTGAGCTTTTCAACGGCCCGCTCGAATTCCTCGCTGGTGACTTCACCGAAATCTTTGATGAGGATGAAACCCGTCTCCTTGTCCAGCATGAAGGCGTAATACACGCTGTTGGTGGGGATCTCGCCCCGGGTGATGGAGAAGCGCTGGAGTTCCGGATAGCCGGCCCGCTGCACCGCGACTTCCACCGGCGTGCCCTTTTCGCCGCGGAGTTTTTGCACGGCCTGGGTGTTGGTCCAGCCTTCGGTGCTCTTCCCGTCGATTTCCCGCAGGTAGTCGCCGGGCCGGATGCCCACTTTCTCGCTGGGCCCGCCGCGCACGGTGGACATGACGACGATGCCATCCGCCTGCTGGCTGATGATGGAGCCGATGCCATAGAACGAGGCTCGCTGGTCCTCGCGCATCATCCTGAATTCGCTCTCGTCCATGTAGTTCGAGTGGGGATCAAGGGTGTGGAGCATGCCTTGGATGGTGGATTTGGTGAGCTGGCGGGGCGTGGGCGGTTCGACGGTTTGCTTCTCCAGCAGGCCCATGATCTCCGTGAGCGTATCCAGGCTCCGGGCTTGCGCCCGCTCATCGCCCGTGCGGCCCGCCAGCGGCGCGTAGATCGCCGTGGTGCCCGCCACCATCACCCACATCCAATTCTTCGAAACCCATCGGGCCATGTCTGATCCTGTTCGCTGTACCTGCTTGGGTGCCGCCATGGCCGACCCCGTTCCCTAATCATAGAACCAATTTCCCAAGGGATCTGGGCCAAGGGGTAGACCGGAAAGCCGGGATCAGAACTCGCGCAAAATATCCTGGGCCCGGCCCACCATGCGCTCCCGCCGCACCCGGGTGGCCCAGACGATGGATTCCATCTGGCGGTAGGCGGATTCAAGGTCTTCGTTGACCACCAGGAAATCGTAGGCGTGGTAAAGCTCCAGCTCGTGCCGCGCGTGTTGCATCCGGGCCTGGATCTGGGATTCAGAATCCTTGCCACGGCCCCTCAGACGCTGCTCTAGCTCATTGGCTGAGGGTGGCAGGATGAAAATCATCACGGCGTCGGAGATGGCGCGGCGCAGATTGAGCGCGCCGGTGGTCTCGATGTCCAAGAGCACGTCCTTGCCCGAATTAAGCACGCCCCGGAGCCACTCCCGGCCCGTGCCATAGCGCTGGCCGTAGACCTGCACCCACTCAACGAATTCGTCGTGGCGCACCATCTCATCGAAGGCGGCGTCATCCACAAAGAAATAATCTTTTCCGTCCACCTCTCCGGGCCGCGGCGGTCGGGTGGTGAAAGAGGTGGAAAACATGAGCCCCTCCAGGCTCGCCACCAAACGATTGGCGAGCGTGGATTTCCCCGTGCCCGAAGGGGCCGAGATGACAAAAACATTCCCGGGATGACTGTGCATGGTAGGGAACCCAAAAAAATAGGTTAGCGGGGAATGGGCCGCGAGCGAGGGATGAGGTGCGAAGGGTAAGCAGGGTTTCTCTGCTTGATCCGGGGTCCCGGGGGGCGTATGACGAAGGACGGATCTCTGGAGGAAGCCATGCGTCACGCTCTCGCTGTGTTGGCCGCCCCGCTGCTGATGGGCGCCCTCGCTTACGCGCAATCGCCAACACCTGCGCCTGCGACCACGCTCCGCGGCTACTTTGCCCATCAGGACGGGGTCCAAACCGGCGGGGCGAAACTCATTCCCATCAAGACCCCCAAGGAGGAGTTCAAGGTGTGGACCAAGCGCTTCGGCCACAACCCGCGCATCAAGGTGCTTTTGCTCCACGGCGGGCCCGGGGCCACGCACGAGTACTTCGAATCGCTAGAGGGTTTCCTGCCCGCGGAGGGCATCGAGTTCATCTACTACGATCAGCTCGGCAGCGCTTATTCCGACCAGCCCAAGGAGCCTGATCTCTGGACGACGGCGCGCTTCGTCGAGGAGGTGGAACAGGTCCGCGTGGCCCTAGGGCTCGACAAGGAGAACTTCTATCTACTCGGCCACTCCTGGGGCGGCATCCTCGCCGTGGAGTACGCCCTGAAGTACGGCTCCCACCTCAAGGGGCTGATCATTTCCAACATGATGATGAGCATCCCGGACTACGTGAGCTATGCCGACAAGGTGCTCGCCAAACAGATGGACCCGGCGGTGGTGAAGGAGATCAAGGAACTGGAGGCCAAGGGCCAGTACGAGAGCCCCCGCTACATGGAACTCCTCGTGCCGAACTTCTACGCCAAGCACATCTGCCGCCTGCCGGAGTGGCCTGATCCCCTGAACCGCGCCTTCGCCCGGCTGAACAGGGACATCTACGTGCTCATGCAAGGCCCCAGCGAGTTTGGCGCCTCAGGCCGCCTAGAGAAGTGGGACCGCAAGGCCGATCTCAAGAACCTCGCCATGCCTACCCTCGTCATTGGTGCCACCCACGACACCATGGACCCCGTCCACATGAAGTGGGTATCTACCCAGGTGCAGCAGGGCAGCTACCTGCTCTGCCCCCAAGGCAGTCACATGTCCATGTGGGATGACCAGAAGACCTATTTCCCAGGGCTCGTGAAATTCCTCAAAGCGACGGACAAAGGGAAGAAACGCGTCAAGTTTTGAATCAGCTCATCTACCCGCGCACCATCCTAGCTTCCGTGGTGGCTGCGCAAGAACGGTTGGACCGCTTTTGGACTGCAGGAGAATCACCCTAGGCGAAGTTCAGCGCCCAGGCCGCTGGCATAGTCGGCCAGGCGAGCCATGTGGCGGACGATCCGGGGGGAGGGCAGGCTGAGGTGGGTGGCTAGGCCGCGCCTTGTGGAATCGGTCGTGTTGCCGCCTGAATGATGGAGCGTCTTGTAATGATGAAAGGTGGCGTCCCCAGCCTCGAGGGGCACGCACACGGCCGCTTGGGCATCGACACCTTCGGCGACTAAGTGGTTGCGCGCCATCTCAGGATTGGCTTCGTACTCATCCTGGAGCGCCGCCTTCGCATGGGGCAGCACTCCGCGCAGGTGACTCCCAGGCACAAACTCCATGCACCCGTGGGCTCGCGTGACGTCGGAGAGCGCCAGCCAACACGTCAGGCCGCTCCCCACGTCTCCCCAGTAAGCCGCGTCCTGGTGCCACGGCACCTCCACCCCACAGCGAGGTGGCTTCATGAAAATCTGATCGAACAGATAGTCGATCCCATCGCCCAGCAGTTCCCTGGCGATCGCCAGCGCCCGCTGCCGGTAGACATGGTCCTGCCAGTGTTCCAACACCCGCGAAGGGAACGGGATCTGGCGCATCCCGAGTGCTCCGCTCGTCCCGTGCCGGCCATTCCAGGTTGCGTGCCGGATCCTGCCTGAGGTGAGCCCGTCATAGTCGTCCATCAGCGCCGCAGCCTCGTCGGCGGTAATGAGCTGTTTGACGATGAGAAAGCCATCGGTGGCGAATGCTTGTTTCTGGGACTCGGTCAGGATCATCGCCTTAGGCACTCAGTTTCGCCCCATAGATTTGAAATAGATTCTTCCCGTTGCGCTTCACGCTGTACATGGACTCGTCTGCCTGTTTGATAAGGCTCGGCTCATCCTGCGCGGAATCGGGGAAGGTGGAGATGCCGATGCTGCACCCGATCTGAGCACTGCGATCATCACCCAAGGGAAATGGTTGTCGGAGGCTCTCGATCAGCTTCAGGGCCACGACCTCGGGGTGTAGGGGCGATGGTCCTTCGAGGATGAGGGCGAATTCGTCACCGCCTAGCCTCGCCGCGATATTTCCTTTACGACAGTAACGAAGAATTCGATTGGCGACTTCCTTCAGCACCGCGTCCCCGGCCTGATGGCCAAGGGTATCGTTGACGGCCTTGAAGTTATCCAGGTCCAGCATCAACAACACAACTTGATTTGATGGATTCCGTTCCGTGCGTCCGAGGGCCAGGGTGAGCTGCACGTCGAAGGCCGCCCGGTTAATTAGGCCTGAAAGCGCGTCATGCCGGGCGCGGTAGAGGATCTCCCCCTCGCTGATCTTTTGCTCGGTGACATCTCGGGCGATGGCGAATATGTAGTCCGTACCCTTTTCCGTACCCGGAGCCGGGCAGGTCCAGGCAAGCCAGCGCCATTCGCCATTCTTGTGGCGATAGCGGTTCTCGAAACGAAGGCAGTCCTCGCCTTCCTCGAGTTTTGCGGCAAGTTCATGCGTTTTCTCGAGGTCCTCTGGATGTACGAAGTGGTAGTAGGGTTCGGCGAGCAGTTCCGCCTTCGTGTAACCCAGGGTCCTTTCGAAAGCGCTGTTGACGCGCTTGAGCCATCCGTCTACCCCTGCGATGCAGAGCATATCCAAGGAGTTCTCGAAGAACCAATCCCACTCCATCGCCTTCCGTTGAAGGGGTTCCAACTCCGCGCTCAGCGCCTGGTTGGAATCGAGAAGTCCCGTTTGGGTCTTCTCCAGGTCAGAGACACTTCGCCCCAAGGAATTAAGCAAAGCAACCTGCGCCCTCAGAATCTCAAGGGGTACCAGAGGATCATGGGGAGAATTGGTTGGGGTGCTCATAGACTTGGCAAATCATAGCCCTGAATAGGAACCATCAGCTGTCAAAATGGACATTTTACGGCTCGGCGACATCCCTTTCGAGGGCGAGGCTCCCACCGCCTCCACTAAAGAAAAAAGCTCCGCATTCCGTCTCTCTGGATGAGCCGAGATGGGGCCATCCTCGCTTCCGTGCTGGCTGCGCACGGCGCTTAACGCTGCGATCGCTGCGCGCTCGAAGCTACGATCAGGGGGAGCCAGGGGTCCACGTCAGCCTTAGCTGGCGCTGGATGTCAGGGGTGTGGAGTGATCGCAATAATGGTGATCACATCCTTTCCGGGGCCTCGGTGCCAGAAGATTCGGAAGGCAGCAGGTGTTTTGTTCTCTGCATCCGCTTCAAAGACCTTCTCACCGTTGTCGCCTTCCAGCGAGGTGAATGGATGGGTGTTGAGGCTCGGGTGCCTTGGGTTGGTTTCCAGATATCCAAGGGCCTTGCGAACGGCCTTGAGGCGCTTGGCGAGGCTCTTGTTTTTCTCGATGTCCGACAAATTGGTGTCAGCCTCCGCCGTGAACCTTAGCTTGGTCACTCTTCCGCCTGAGCCGCATGTGCGTACTTGGCGAAGCTGCCGCGCTCGACCAGCTTGCCTTCTGCCGCGTCCCTCAGTCCTCGTTGCACCGATATCATGGCTTCAGGGTTCTGCCACAGCCAGGCTTCGGCGGCGGGAACCTCGACCTGTGGTTCGAGAATGATCCGCCCTTTGGCGTCCCGGTAAGCCTTGAAGCTGCTCGCGCCAGCGGCCAGATTGCCCAGCGTGACCCTGCCTTTGCTATCCGGACGAACTGTTTTTCGCGGTTCGGGGATGGGCATCTGAAGCCTCCAAGGCCGAGTATAGTCCAGGTGGGAATTAGTACAAGTGGGAATTCCCACGTACTGCGGGGGTAGAGCCCTCACCCTATGGACGGAGTGCGGCTCAGAGAATCAAGTCGGTTCCGGGGCCGCGCGCACGCGCGCGTCAGACGAGGGTTCGACTCCTTCCACCTCCACAAAAAATCGGGCTGCGCTCGGTCTCTTCGTGTGTCGAGGAACCATAGTCTGTCCAAATGGCCAAACTATGCCGCCGCGACACAAAAAAAAGCTCCGCGGCGCGGAGCTTTTTTTGGTGGAGGTGGAGGGAGTCGAACCCTCGTCC
The DNA here is from genome assembly GCA_025350765.1 of Holophagaceae bacterium. Lineage (GTDB taxonomy): Bacteria > Acidobacteriota > Holophagae > Holophagales > Holophagaceae > JANXPB01. The sequence goes on from JANXXC010000061.1 coordinate 10,562, forward strand.
AAGAAACGCCGGATGGTGGCTCTTCACAGGCTTGTTCCGCTGTCGTGGCCTCTAGGGGTAAATCGCGGACGACCCACATCGAGGACTTTCCCCCTGATCTCGACCCGGCTGCGAGGGCGTTTCGCCGGGCCCATCCTGTTCCCTCCTCCGGCAGACCGAGGTCACCCTTTGGAAGGTTTTACGAGCCCGTTACCAGGAGATCGCGGGGACTCGCTCGTTGCTTAAAAAAAATTAAGCGGCGAGGGCCAGTTCGAAGTTATCGTTGGCAGTTTTGTTTGGGCGGATTGATAAGGGGGCCATCCGTCCAACCCCCGCCTGCACCATTCACCCGAGTCATAACCTGTCGAAACCGGTCACCCCCAGGGGTTGATGTCCGCATTCGCGTTCTCCCTTGAGAGAGCGCATCGCGCGGAGTCCTGAGTATGAGGCCGCCTCGAAGGCTTTGCTACACTGGCTTTGCGGAGGAAGTCCCATGCCCATCTTTGAATACCGCTGCGATGCCTGCGGCGAGATTCTTGAAGTCCTGGCGCGGGGGTCCGAACCGGAGCCCACGAAGTGCCCGGTTTGTGAGGGTGCGCTGGCCCGCATGATGTCCCTGCCTGCGGATCTCAAGCGCATGGATGGCTTCTTTCACAAGGACAATTTCAGCGATTCGGAAATCGCGTCCAAGGGCCTGACGAAATATGTGAATCGCGGCGATGGCACTTACGAAAAAGCGGCGGGATCGGGGCCGAAGATCATGGATCGGAACAAGCTGCCGGGGTGACGGGGCCGCTTAGTGGAGCAGCCCGTAGTGTTGCCGGATGGCCTTTTCTTCGCGTTCCAACGCCTCTGAGTGCGAGCGCAGGGCATTGCCCCGGCTGGTGAGCGCCGAGAGCGCGTTGGCGTCGGAGGTATCCATCGCCTTTTTGATGGACCGCATCATCTCAATGCCTTCATCGAGACTCGCAAGGCTCTCGCGGTGATAACTGGCGCAGGGCTGCGGAGGCGACAGGGCGGCGAGTCGCTTTCTCGACGACTCCGATTGCTGGATCAGTCCGTCTAGACCGGATGTATCGCCCTTCGTGAGCGCTGCGGCCATTTCGTTGGCCATCCCTTGGGCGTCCCCCTCCAGCTTGCCGGGTTGGATGTGGTCAACGGCCTCGAAATACGCCACCACCGAAGCTCGCAGGGGATCGGCGGCGAGCATTCCGGGATTGCTTGGGATCGCCGCCGGGTTTGGGGGTGATGGAAGGCCTTGCCTAGTTCTGGGAATGGAATCGGCGATGGAGATGGGCGAAGGCTCAGCGGTGGCGGCTGTTCGCGGAGATGCGGAGGCTCCGTTTTGAGAAAGGCTCAGTCCCTTTCGTCCAAATTCCAGACCGACGAAAAACACGAGCGCGAACAAAGCCGAGAGGCACGTCACCGCGAGTCCGATCAGAAGGCCCTTGCTGACCACGACCTTCTCCATCTTTCCCCCTCGGCGTCGAACCAGTATCCCGCCAAGTCAACCGGCGATCCTCGATCAGACCCCCCAGACTTCCTGCGGAACCGCCGCCACAGGCGCTTCGCGGTGTTCGGCGACGACGATCTCACTGCCGTCATCCAGCACCAGCACGGTGTGGCCCTCTTCCATGCGGGCCTCCACGACCATGTGATTGACGTAACGGTTCTTGGGATCGCGATGCCAGGGAATGCCCGTGGGGCAGGTCTCGCGGTAGGCCTCCACCAGCGGTTCCATGAATTGGCTGAGGGCATCGAGGGTGCGCTTGAAGGCCTCGTTGAAGCCTTCGGGCACGGCCTCGGGAAGCCTGGCCGCCCGCAGGAAGTGCCGGGGCCCTTGGGTGGCGGCGAATTCCCGGCCCTGGTGGCTCCAGTCCCCGCCCGGCAGCCATGGTGACCAACGCATGCCACCGGTGCTGGAGAGGGTCATACGGCTGAGCACCGCCGCCGTGTCGCGATCTTCCCCCAGATACAAGAATTCGCCCATGTAGGGGGCGTCCAGGGGATTGCCCACGAAGTCCACCCGGCGTTCGGGATCATCGTGCAGGATGACCGCCCGCAGGGGCAGCTTCAGGAAGAGCACCGCCATGAGGTCATCCACCGGGTTGGGGTTCGGGCGTTCGAGCTTGGTGACCCAATCCGCGAGGCTGGCCCGCAGCGTGGCCAAGCAGGTGACGCCGGCCGGAACGCCCGCAGGGCCGAAGGGCAAAGGGATCTCGTGCCAGTGCAGCGCGAGGGCGGGGATCACCTGCTGGAAAAGGATGAGCGCCGGGTCCCAGTCCCAGTGCCGCTCAGCGGCGTAGCCCAACTGGTGGCAGAGGGTGGACCATTCCTTGGAAGGGGAGGGATCCCCCCATTCGAATATCTCGGACCCGTTCAGGAAGACGCGGAACTCCGGGTAGTGCTCCTTCCGGTGCCAATCCCCGGCGAGATGCACCGCCACCTCATGCGCGCCGAGTCTGCCACGGGCACTTTCCAGATAGGGATGGTCCTCGGAGTCGAGGAGGACCAAGGGTTCACTCAGGATCCAAGCCTTATCCATGCCGCACCGCTCTCAGTAGAATCGCACTAGGCAAGGTGGGTTCCCAAGGGGCGAAGTCAAGGCTTGGGATACCCGGCCCGGGCCCGCCAGCAGGAGCGACCCGATCTCCAGCTCGCCCTTAGAAAGATCGAGGGATCAGCTTGCCTGGACGAAGCACTGGTTCCCGCGCACAAAAGTGGCCTTCACCATGCGCGGGTCGGCGCGGTAGATGAGCCTCGATAGCACGCGATCCGCGGCGTCTTCAAGACGTTCCGCGGGGTCGGTTCGGCGGGGGTCCACCACGATGAAATCCGCATCCATGCCCCCTTCCAGACTACCGATGCGATGGCTCTGACTCAGCGCTTTCGCCGCGCCCAGGGTCGCGAGGTGGAAGGCCTCGGCGGGATTTACCGTCGCGTTGGCTTCCCCCAACAAGGCGAAGCGGAGCTTGGACACCGTGCAGGCCATGGCCATTTCATCCCACATGGAAAGGCTCGGTCCCCCCGCCACGTCGGTGCCCAGGCCGATGGAGAGGCCCTCCTCCAGCCACCGCCGAAGGGGCATGACGCCACTTTGCAGAAAGGCATTGGAGCTGGGGCAGTGGACGATGGAGGCGCCCGCATCCAGAATCATCGCGCGTTCGGAGTCATCGAGATGGATGCCGTGGCCCAGCAGGGTGCGTCGGTTCAACATGCCGTGGCGGCGGTAGACGTCCGCGTAGTTCGCGCAGTCGGGGAAAAGGTTTTGGACCCAAGCTAACTCTTCAACATTTTCGCTGAGATGGGTCTGGATGTAGGCCTCGTGCTTTTCTGAAAGTTGGCCCACGCCGCGCATGAGCTCCGGGGAACACATGGGCGCGAAGCGCGGCGCGAGGGCGTAACTGAGTCGCCCATGGGCCTTCCCGTGCCATCGTTGGATGAGCTCTTCGCTTTGTTTCAGAGAGGTTTCCGTGTCCTCGCGCAGGGACTCGGGCGCGTTGCGATCCATCATCACCTTGCCGATGGCCGCGCGGATGCCGCAGCTTTCGGCCTCTTGAAAAGCCAGATCGGTGGCTTCCTGATGAATCGTGGAATAGACCACCGCCGTGGTGGTGCCGAGGGAAAGCAGGTCGCCAAAAAAGCGTCGTGCAGCGCGTTGAGCTACGGCCGCATCAGCGAACCTCGCCTCCGCCGGAAAGATGTACGCCTCCAGCCAAGGCAGCAATTCCAGTCCATCCATGGCCACGGATTCGTACTGGGGAAGGTGTACGTGAAGGTCAATGAGACCCGGCAGGATCCAGTGGGGGCGCAGGTCGCGGATAACGGCGGAGGAATGAAGTACTGCGAGTTCATCAAAAACTCCGCGCGCGATGATGACGCCGTCATCTGCCACAAGCAGGCCGCCATCCTTAACTTCACGGAGGCCTGTCGGCGAGTCGGACCAGAGCAGATGGGCGCGGTAGAGGGTGATCAACTCGTCGCGCCTAAACTTCGTCGAAGAAGAAGGGCTTCAGAACCTGGATCCGGCTTTCCCAATCCGTGGGATGGATGAAGCGCAGCGCGGCGGCGAGGCTGCTCAGCAGGCTGTTACCGTCCTGGGGCGTGAAGCAGAAACCCACCAGGCGGTTCTCGTTGGGCATGGTGAGCGTGCTGGTGGGGATCACGGTCTGGTTGAGAATGCGTCCGAAATGACCCTGATCGCGGCCGAAGGAAAAGACGGTGTTGGCGTCCTTCTTTTCGGTGACGGCGATGCGGTCGTTGGCCTTGATCTTGGTTTTGACCGCGTCCAGGTTCGTGGCGTGTTTGGTGCGCAGGTCGAACCAGAGGCTGTGCATGTACTGGGTGTTGAGCTTCACGGCGCTGGAGAAAAGATTCAGTTCCAGCCCCTTGGTCTTGA
>JANXXC010000239.1 GCA_025350765.1 Holophagaceae bacterium
CGTCTCTCCGCGCACGGGGGCCACGGGAACGCCGGAAGTAAGCATCACCGGAGGCAAGAGCTTAAACATTTTAGGACGCCGCACACCCCTGCTCTTCACCTATCACCGCGCGGGCGCCCTGGTCACCTGGACGGGCAAAGCCGAGTGGCGCTTTGGCAACTACGTCCTACAATTTGGCGGGAGCCTTGGAGACGCCAACGAGGTGAATCTCACCGGAGAAATCAGGCATACCTGGAGCCCGCAATGAAGGCGGGTCGTCGATGATTTCCGTGCTCGCGTTCGCACGTTACCGATCGTTGCTAGGCTTCGAGCGGCTGGAAGTCAAGATGCCGGAGACTGGGACCGTGCTTGGACTTCTGGCGGACCCACGCTTTTCGGATCTCCCCAAGGATGCGCTGGTGGCGGTGAATCAGGCGTTCGTGAAGCCCGATGCAGAACTAATGGATGGGGATGAAGTGGCGCTGATGCCGCCGGTGAGCGGGGGTTAACCTTCCCGCTTCACATCCACGATCTCCCCTCCACTGGCTTGCAAAAGCGCTTGAAAGGCGGGGTCGCGGCGGAGTTGATCTTCGGGGCCTTCTTGGGGGGCTTCCTCCAACTCGATGGCGATGCCTTTCAGACCTGGCAGAAGGCCCGCCAGGGCTTCGAGGAGGTGCGGATTGGACTTTTCCCGCTCTAGGTCCTGCACCTTAGTGCGGACGTTGGCGGGGAATCGCCACCGAAGGATCGGCGACGCCCACCGAAGTTCCGTGGCCAACTGAGGCAGGCTTGAGAAGGTCCATGGAAGGCCGCCAGGACCGGACTTCAGCAGCTCCGAGAGGCCGGTCCTGAGAGCCTCGGCATCCTGGGGAGTCGCGAGGGGCTGCACAAGTGGGACCGCCGACTTCGCGGGCTCCGTCGGACTCGGCGGGAGGAATTTCGTCGGCGCCAAAGGCGCCGCCGTCACCTTGGGTAGGGCCGGAACAGTTGTCGCGGAAGAGGCCGCCGGTACCGCCGGTGCCGTCGCAGACTGAGCTGGGGGGCGCGTTGCCGCAGTCCCCGGTACCCCACTCACCAAGCTATCCAAGGGGGAGAGATGAGGCAATTGGGCGGCCGTGAGGAGCGCCAGCTCCACCACCACCTGGGGCAGGCTGGAATCCCGGAGATCTCTTTCCCGCTGAAGCAGAAGCTGAAGGATGCGCGCCGACCGCAGCATCTTTTGGGGACTGGAATCCAGACGGGTCTCTGCTTCCAGCCGATCCCTGAAAGCCTGCATCAGTTCCCGCCAGAAGCTGATCCAATCGGCCCCCAAGCTCGAAAGAGCCTGGCAGTGATCCAGAATCGCGAGGGTATCCCCGAGGTACAGCGAATCCAGCACACCCTGAACCCGCACCGCGGGCACGATGCCCAGTTGCTCGCGGACTACCTCTTCCAGCACCTGGCCATCGCCCGCGGCGATGACGCGGTCCAGCGTGGTGAGCGCGTCCCGCATGGAGCCCTGCCCCGCCTCCGCCACCAACCGCAGGCTGTGGGTTTCGAAGGGCACGCCTTCGCCCTCGCAAACTTTTTGAAGCCGTCCTTCGATGAGCCCGACAGGAATAAGGCGGAAAGGGTAGATCTGCACCCGGCTCTTGATCGTGTCGGGAACGTCCTGCAATTCCGTGGTCGCCAACACGAAGACCGCGTGGGCGGGGGGCTCTTCGAGCACCTTCAGGAGGGCGTCGAAGGCCTGACGAGAGAGCATGTGCACTTCGTCGATGATGTAGACCCGGTAGCGGCAGAAAGCGGGGCGTGTCTGCACCTGCTCCCGAAGGGCCCGGGCGTCTTCCACCGAAGCGCGGCTGGCGGCGTCGATCTCCACGATATCGAGGTTGGTGTCGGGCCGCTCCGAGGCGACGCAGGGATCACATACGCCGCAGGGCTCGGCCGTCGGGCCTTGAATGCAGTTCAGTGCCCGCGCCAGAATGCGCGCGGTGCTAGTTTTGCCCGTGCCGCGCACGCCCGCGAACAGAAAGGCCTGGTGATGAATGCGACCCGATACTTGAGCCCGTTTGAGCGCATTGCTGAGGGCATGAATGGATGCTTCCTGTCCCACGAGATCCGAAAGCAGACGTGGGCGGTACTTGAGGGCAAGGGTGGTCATAGGAGATCCATTCTAAGGCAGCGGTCCGGGATCGTTATCATGTCCCTGGGGGTGTGGTCGATGCAGGTGGTGGTGGCTGGGGCCATGGGCTTTGTGGGTCAGCAGGTCGTGCGCGAAGCCCTCGCCCAGGATCACCAGGTCTTGGCGCTAATCCGCCCGGAGCGGGACACGGCCTTCCCCCTGGATACGGAAAATCAGGCCAATCTCAGCACCGTGCCCTGGGGGGCGGACCCCGAGATCCTGCGGCAGGGCTTCAACATCGAACCCGGCGCATGGGTGGTGAACGCGGCGGGCCTGCCAAAAGAGTCCCCAGGACTGAATCCGCACGAGGCATATGAGGTCCATTCCCGCATTGCGCAGACCATCGTTGAATTGGCCGATACCTTGAAAGCCTCGCGCCTTGTGCATCTGAGCCCCTTGCTGCACACCAGTGGGGACGACTTCACCCAAAGCAAGATCGCCATGGAGGAGTTCATCCGAAAAGGCGCTACCCATTGGTCTATCGTGCGCTCTGCACCCGCCTATGGCCCCGGAGATGATCTGCTGGACGGCATCGGCGCCTGGATGG
>JANXXC010000250.1 GCA_025350765.1 Holophagaceae bacterium
TGATCCAGGAAGGCCTGGGCCGCCGCGCCGAGGGTCGAGGACTTCTTCCAGATCATGCGGATTTGAAGGGGGATCCGAAGGCCCTTCACCGGGATCTCCCGGAGGGTTCCCGCCTCCAGCTCGGCGCGCACGGCCATACGGGGCAGGAAGCCCAGGCCTTCGCCTTGCTGCACAAAAACCTTAAGGGTTTCCAAAGACGAAAGTTCCATGGCGAAGGCCAGGGGCACGCGCTGTGCGGCGAATAATGCCCCCAAACGCGTTTTGCCGGGAGTGCGGGCGGAAAAGGTGAGGATTGGCTCCCGCGCCAGGTCCGCGATGGTGGCGCTGCCCCGCTGAGCCATGGGGTGTTTGGAAGGCGCCACGAAAACCAAGCTGTCCGCAGCGAGAAGCAGCGAGGACAGCTCTGGGTGGGCGGGATCGAAGGTGATGAATCCGAAATCCACCATTTGATCCAGCACCTTGTTGCCCGCGCTCTCGGGTCGGCTGCGGATCACTTCGATGCGGATGCCGGGAAAGGCCTTGCGGTAGGCCCGCAGCAGCTCCGGCAACAGGTAGAGCGAAATGCATTCCGTGGCCGCCAATCGCAGGTGCCCGCGCTTGCGCCCCCGCATGTCATCGAGGGCCCCCAGGGCCTCCTCCCGCAGTTGGAGCATGCGCTTCCCATAATTCGCCAGCACCCGCCCCGACGCGGTGGGAGCACCGTTGCGCGTGCTGCGATCGAAGAGGGAACCGCCCACCTCTTCTTCGAGCCGCTTGAGGGTCTGGCTGATGGTGGGCTGCGAGCGATGCAGTTTTTCAGCGGCGCGGGAAAAGCTCCGCTCCTGGATAAGGCAGACCAGGACTTCCAATTCGGCGAGATCCATGGGGCTCTCCCTTCGAGGCATGAATAAAAAAAGCCCCGCGCCTTAGGGGTGCGGGGCGTCTGAAAACCAAGGGTGGCTAGACGGCCCGCACCCTAAACCAAATAGCGGCGGTAGTGGTTGTCGGGGTCGTCAATATGGAAAGACCTGCGGCCAAGGCCATCCCACCCGGTGCGGGCTGAAACTGAAAGACGGTTACAGAGTCGCGCGGAGGCATATATTCATTTTTATGCGCACTGGCGGATGGATCAACCGAGTTGTGACGGAGATCACCGAAGCCATTGTTTCGCCCGCTGCGCGATGGGGTGCAGCAACGATATCGCCCGTGCCCTGGGTCAGTGCTTGGGCCGAGTGAGGAAGGCTTCGGCGCCCTTCATTTCGGCGGCGGGACCGTGACTTGGACCGCCCTTGCGCGCCTTCTTGAGGCGCAGGCCCCATAGCCCCGCCAGCTCCGTGGCCTCGGGATTGCCGGGCGCGAGGTTGAGCACTTCTTCCAGATCAGCTTTGGCCTGCTTCATCAATTCCTGTTTCTCGAAGAGCAGAGCGCGCTTCATGAAACCCCAGGGATTCTGCGGTTCCCGGGCGATGATTTCGGCATATTCAGATTCCGCTTCCACCAAGCGTCCCGTGTCCTCGGCGGCTTCGCCACACAGGACGTTGGTGACGGCGCAGAAGCCCAGCCACTTTTTCTGTTCGGAGAATTCCCTGGGCGTGTAGCGGGCTTTGGGCTTCACGGCTTCGATTTCACCATACAAAAATTTCAGCGCCTTTTCGGTGTGGGCGTCCTGCCGCGCAAAGATTTCCGCGTCGCCGCTCTCCCGGTAAAACTCTTTGGTGATGCGGCCTTCGGCGCGGTACTGGTCGTACATGCGCGTGCCGGGATAGAGCGCCAGAGGGCTCAATTGGCAGTCGTGGGGCTTGGTATCGCGGATGAGCTGGGCGGTGAGCTCGATGTCCTCCCAGGTCTCGCCGGGAATGCCGGTGATGAGGTAGATGCCCAGGTTCATGCCCACCTTGCGCACCAACGCCAGCGCCTGCCGGATATGTTTCATGCTCGTGCCCTTGTCCAGCAGCAACAATACTTTTTCGGAGCCGTGTTCCACGCCGAATTGCATGAATTCGCAGCCCGCGCGCTTCATGGCCACGGCCCGGTCCTCGTCGATTAGATTCACGCGCGATTGGCAATTCCACAGCGGATGCAGGCCGCAGTTTTGGATTTGCTCCATCATCGTGAGGATGCGTCCGCGATTGCCGGTGAAGGTGTCATCGCGGAAGGAATAGTAGGTGATGCCGTGCTTTTCGCGCAGCAACCGCATTTCTTTCAGCACCGCGTCAGGGCCGCGGAAACGGATGGACGTGCCCCAGAAATCCGGCGTGTTGCAGAAGTTGCAAGTGGCCGGGCAGCCGCGGGACGTGGAAATGTAGGCCATCTGGCCGATGTCATCCAGGAAATCCGCCTCGAAATATTGCACCGGCGCGCCCATCACATCCAGGTCTTCCATCACCGGCTGCGAAGCGGTTTCGCCCTCTCTCAGAATGAGTCCCGGCGTGCGTTTCCAAAGGCTAGAGCCCTTCGCGGTGTTGAGCCTTTCGAGAATGCCGAGAAGGATGGGCTCGCCTTCACCCTTCACGATGGCGTCCAAGGCGGGGCAATCTTCGAACACTTCGGAAGCCAAGTGCGTCGGGTGCGGCCCGCCTGCCAAGGTCACGCAATGGGGATTCACTTCCTTCGCCAGTTGCAGCAATTCGTAGCTGCGTTTCCGATTGAAGGTGAACATGGAAACGCCCACCACGTCGGCATTCTGGTGCTTAAGGTAGGTGATGATTTCCTTGCGCGTTTTACCGCTGAGATTCGCCAAGCGACACGGATAACCGCTGGACTTCAGCATCGCCTGCAAGAATCCCAGGCCGATGGGCAGGAAGGTCATCCACTCATCGCCAAAACCGCTCTTGGGAGCGGAATAGAGGAGCAGCGTTGTGGGAAGCGTTCGAGTCATGAGCGGCCAGCACTCCAGTGTAGGGCGAAAAGCCTTGGAATTACAGGGATCTTCGCGGCTCAAACAGAGATAAAATAAATTACGCGGAGGGTGGCAGAGTGGCGGAGGGTAGCGGAGGTTTTCTGGAATTTGGGGACCTCACCGAGCAGATCATCGGTGCGGCCATCAAGGTCCAGCGTGCCCTCGGCAATGGGTTGTTGGAATCGGCCTATGAAGCCTGTCTTGCGTTTGAACTCAGACAATCCGGGCTCAAGATTGAGACCCAGGTGCCACTGGATATCAGCTATGAATCCCTAGTCGTTTCGAATGCCTATCGCATGGATCTGATCGTAAACAACACGATCCTGATTGAATTGAAGACGATTGAAAAAATTCTTCCAGTTCATGAAGCTCAGGTCATGACCTACCTGCGTTTCAGGCAATTGCGCGTGGGCCTGATCCTAAATTTTTGGGCTTGGCCCCTGAAAGACCACGGCATCAAGCGCGTCCTAAACCCTATGCTTTTTCCGCTCCCCTCCGCTCCTCCGCTTCCCTCCGCGTAGTGTTTTAGAGGCTCCCATGTCCACGATGACCGATCCTGTTGTGACCGAATCCCTGGCTCTGGAGCTGGGGCTTTCGAAAGATGAATGGCAGGTGGTGCTGCGCCTGCTGGAGGGCCGTACGCCGACCTATCCAGAGTTGGGCATCTTCAGCGCCATGTGGAGCGAGCATTGCTCCTACAAATCCAGCCGCATTCATCTGAAGAATCTGCCCACCGAAGGGCCCCGCGTCATCCAAGGGCCCGGCGAAAACGCGGGCGTGGTGGACATCGGCGATGGTTGGGCGGTGGCCTTCAAGATGGAAAGCCACAACCATCCCAGCTTCATCGAGCCTTACCAAGGCGCCGCCACAGGCGTGGGTGGCATCCTGCGGGATGTGTTCACCATGGGCGCGCGGCCCTTGGCCAACTTGAATTCGTTACGCTTCGGAGAACTGGACGCGCCCCGCATGAAATCCCTGGTGAAGGGCGTTGCAGCAGGCATCTCGGGCTACGGCAATTGCATGGGCATCGCCATGCTGGGCGGCGACGTGAGCTTCGACGCCTGCTACAACGGCAACATCCTGGTGAACGCCTTCACGCTGGGCGTGCTGAAGGCCGACAAGATTTTCAAAGGCTTCGCCTCCGGCGTGGGCAACAAGGTCATGTACATCGGCTCCAAGACGGGCCGCGACGGCATCCACGGCGCCTCCATGGCTTCGGCAGAATTCGGCGAAGGCCGCGAGGAAAAGCGCCCCACTGTTCAGGTTGGAGATCCCTTCACCGAAAAACTTTTGCTAGAAGCCTGCCTCGAAATCTTCGAGACCGATTGGGTCATCGGCATCCAGGACATGGGCGCGGCGGGCCTTACTTCCAGTTCCTTCGAAATGGCCAGCCGCGCTGGAACCGGACTGGAGCTGCGTCTCGATCAAATTCCCATGCGCGAAGAAGGCATGACGCCCTTCGAGCTGATGCTCAGCGAATCCCAGGAACGCATGTTGCTCGTGGCTCGCCCTGGATGCGAAGCCAACATCATCGGCGTGCTCCATAAGTGGGGCCTCGACGCGGTGGTGGTGGGCGAGGTCACCGACAGTGGCCGTTTCATTGGCTCTTGGCACGGCGAGCGGGTCATTGATTTGCCCATCCAACCCCTATCGGACGCGGCGCCAAAATATGATCGCCCGCGCTCTCGGCCCACCTATCTCGATGAAGTCAATGCCGCGCCCATGCCCGCGGATCTCAAAGCCGACGACGTGGAATTCACCCTGCGCAAGCTTCTCGCGCAACCCACCATCGCTTCCAAGCGTTGGATCTTCGAGCAGTACGACAGCACCGTGCGGGGCAACACGCTGCTGCCCCAAGGCGGCGGCGACGCAGGGCTGATCCGCATCAAGGGCACGGACAAGGCCGTGGCGGTGAAGAGCGATTGCAATTCCCGCTACGCCTATTTGGATCCCTTCTGGGGCGCGGCCCACGCCGTGGCGGAGGCCTGCCGCAATCTCTCCTGCGTGGGCGCGGAGCCCATCGGCCTCAGTGATTGCCTGAACTACGGCAATCCCGAAAAAGCCGAAAATATGTGGGCCTTTGAGCAAGGTTGTCTCGGCATCCGCCAGGCCTGCCTTGCGCTGAACGCGCCCATCGTCAGCGGCAACGTGAGCCTCTACAACGACACCGAAGGTGTGAGCATTTTCCCCACACCCATGATCGCGGCAGTAGGGCTCATCGAAGATGTCGCCATGCCCGTGGACGTGAACGCGCCAGACGCCACCGCACTGGCGAAGATGGGCAATCGCTTTTGTGGCTCAGCATTCCGGGCGCCCTTCGACGGGATCTTTCTGCTGGGTGAAACCCGCGATGGACTGGGCGGTAGCGAATATCTAAAACTGCGCACCGGCAAGGTCTTTGGCCCCTGCCCGGAGCTGCGCCTGGATGATGAATTCCGGCTTCAGGCCTGCGTGCGCGAAGGCATCCGCCTGGGGCTCATCCGCAGCGCCCACGACACCAGCGAAGGCGGCCTACTCATCACGATCCTGGAGAGCGCTTTCGGCGGCGAGATGGGCTGCCAGGTGATGCTGACGAAGCAGAACCTGCGCCTGGACAGCCTGCTCTTCGGCGAGAGCGCCACCCGCATCGTGGTGAGACAGCGGCGAAGGCGAGAGCGCCCTCAAAGCCCTGTGCGAAACCCATCGCGTGCCCTTCGCCAAGCTCGGCACCACCGGCGGAGTGCGTGTCACCGTCGCCGTGGACGGTCAGCCGCTGCTGGATGCGGATGCGGCGGAGCTGAAAAATATTCACGCGAACGCGCTGGAGTTGGCGCTGGACTGACGGGCCCGAGATCAAAACTCAAGCCCCCAGCACCCGCGCGGGCAACAGGAACAGCGCCCTCAGTAGCGCGAGCAGGCCATGCACCGTGATGCCCACGATGCGGAAGGGCAGGAGCAATAGCCAGACCAGGGGATAGAGCACCAGAACCAGCAGGGCCAAGGGCCAGCACAGCACCAGCAGGATGCACCACAGCAGGAACTTGATCATGTCGCCTCCGTCTGGCCTTCGCATTCCAGGTTCTGAATGCATAGAGCCAAGGTCCAGGCTTTTTCGGCGAAGGGCTTTCATTAGCCGGTGAACGACTCCCGTCCATGGCGTTAGGGGCCGTTACGGATTAACCATACCTTTCACTGACATTCCGTTACGGCCCCTTATACCCTGAAGGGCACAAGTGCCGCGCACACCTATGTGATGAATGAATATTCTGTTTCAACGGCGCTATGCTCCCCAGGACAATCCGGAGCCAGCCATGCCCTCACCCCCTGAACAGAGTTTCAACCGACGTGATTTCCTGCACCTCGGCCTTGCGGCTGGCACCGTGGCCCTGGCCCGGCCGCTCTCCGCGAAAGGGCCATCCAAGGGCGCCAAGGGCTTGGAGGAAGTGAGCCTCGCGGATCTTCAGACGGGCCTCGCCGCAGGTACTTGGACCTCGAAGGCCCTGGTCACTGCTTACTTGGCGAGGATTCACGCCCTGGATCAGGCGGGACCGAAACTGCATTCGGTGATCGAAGTGAATCCCGATGCGCTGACCATCGCTGCGGCGTTGGATACGGAGCGCAAAGCGGGTCATGTGCGCGGTCCCCTTCACGGCATTCCGGTGCTCATCAAAGACAACATTGATACCGCCGATCGCATGAAGACCACGGCAGGATCCCTGGCGCTGCTGGACGCGCCGACGCCCAAAGTGGATGCCTTCATCGTGCAAAAACTCCGTGAGGCGGGGGCTGTGATTTTGGGCAAAACCAATCTCAGTGAATGGGCAAATTTCCGCGGGGACCGCTCCACCAGCGGCTGGAGCGGACGGGGCGGCCTTACGCGCAACCCCTATGCGCTGGATCGCACTCCTTCGGGCTCCAGTTCCGGTTCTGCCGTGGCCGTGGCGGCGAGTCTTTGCGCTGCGGCGGTGGGCACTGAGACCGATGGCTCCATCGTGAGTCCTTCGAACGCGTGCGGCATCGTGGGCCTGAAGCCCACCTTGGGTCTCCTCAGCCGCAGCGGCATCGTCCCCATCGCCCACAGCCAGGACACCGCCGGGCCCATGGCGCGTACGGTGCGCGACGTTGCCATTCTATTGGGCGCGCTGGCGGGGCCGGACCCAAGAGATGAAGCCACTCAGCATGGAAAAAACGACCCGCCGAAGGACTACACGCGCTTTCTGGATCCGGATGGCCTCAAGGGCGCGCGTTTAGGTGTGGTACGGAGTTTCATGGGGCCGAATCCCCACCTCGCCAAACAATTCGCTTCCGCCTTGGAATCGTTGAAGACTGCCGGAGCCGAGTTGGTGGACCCGGTGGAACTCTCCACCAAGGCCTACGATGACGCGGAGTACGAAGTCCTGCTTTACGAATTCAAAACGGATCTCAACGCCTATCTGGTGGCGCGGGGCGGCGGCGTTAAGAATCTCGCGGATCTCATGGCCTTCAACGAAGCTCACGCCGACAAAGAGTTGCTCTACTTCGGCCAGCAAATTTTAAAGGGTTCCCAGGACAAGGGACCCCTCACCGAAGCCGCTTACCTGAAGGCCCTGGAAAGTTGCCGCCGCCTTTCCCGCGCCGAGGGCATCGACGCCGCCATGGATAAGCATCGGTTGGATGCGCTCCTGGCGCCTACGGGGAACCCCGCGTCCGTGACGGACCTGGTGAACGGCGGTGGAGATGGCAGCGGCAGTTGTTCCAGTCCTGCGGCGGTGGCGGGCTACCCTCACATCACCCTGCCCATGGGTTTCGCCTTCGGATTGCCCATGGGCCTCTCCTTCTTCGGTCGAGCCTGGAGCGAACCCATGCTCTTAAAGCTAGCCTACGCCTTTGAACAGGCCACCAATGCTCGCCGCCCACCGAGATACAGGACATCAGCCCTGTGAAGGGGTAAAGCGGAACATCGAGAAAGGACCTTCTGGCTTGAAGGAAATTTCTCATTGTGAAATCGCTTTCCCGGCCTATCTTCTGTTTAGACTTTTCCTGCGAGGTATCTATGAGATCCATTCGAACGCTGGCCTTCGGCCTGCTTCTTCCCGGCTTGTTGATGGCCGCACCGCGGTTCGAGGACAAACCCAAAGCAGCCGCTCACTCAATGCCCAAGGCACATCCCGTGGTGGGTTGCTCGGACACGAAGAAATATCACGAGCCCGATTGCAAATGGGTGAAGGAGATCGAAAAGGCGGGCACCCGCGTGGATTTCCCCTCCATCTCCGCCGCCAAAAAAGCCCACATGAAACCCTGCGGCGACTGCATGAAGAAGAAGTAAGCGGCTCCGTCCAGCTTCATCGCGAACGTTAGACTATGGGATGTCTTCCTCTCGTTCCGGGTCTAGCGTTGTCATTGCGCTGTTGCTTGCTGTGGCCTGTGATTCGTCCCAAACCGAGCGCATGAAACCCTTTCCCAAGCTGATGCTCTGGGCTTGGGAGCGGCCGGAGGATTTGCGCAGCCTGGATCCCGCAAAAGTAGGCGTGGCCTACCTTTGCCAGACCCTCACGATCCACGGTGATGGCTTGATTCGCGCACCGCGGTTGCAACCTCTGAGGGTGCCGAGCGGCACGCGGCTCATGGCCGTCACGCGCATTGAAGTGGATCGGGCTTCACCCATCACTGCTTCTGATGGATTGCGCGACCAAATCATCGAAGCCGTCTTGCAGGACCTGAGGCCCGGCGTGCGGGGCATTCAAATCGATTTCGACGCCAAGCTTTTGGAGCGGCCCTTCTACGCGGACCTGCTGCGAACCCTGCGCCAGCGCATGAATGCGGAAATGCCGCTGTCCATGACGGCGCTGGCGAGTTGGGCCCTCTTTGACGATTGGATCAGAGACCTGCCGGTGGATGAGGCCGTGCCCATGTGCTTCGACATGGGCCGCGATGATCGAGTGATCCGCGACCGCCTGTACCGCGGGCAGGATTTCCGGGATCCATTGGCCCGCAGGAGCGTTGGCATCGGCTTGCTTCAGCCTCCGTCCAAACTTCCTGGCGGCTGGTTCGAGCATCGCCGGGTTTATATTTTCAATCACCATTCCTGGAATGAAGCGAACTTGAAAATCGTAACCACGAGGTACACATGAGAATTTCAACCCTTAGGCGGCTCTGCATCGTCGCGGCATTGGCTGCTGTCGCGACGGTGGCCGTTCGACGGGCATGGGCCTGTGGCGGCGGCTACGAAGTCACCTATCTGTATGAGGATTTTGGGGAGATGGACACAACCCCTAAGGAATTCGCGAATGGTAATTTGGGTATCGTGCGGTCCAAAATGTCGGAGGAAAACCTCATCGTGGCCTATCGCCACCTGGCTGGATGGGGCATGGATAAAGAAGCCAGGGCCTCTTTCCTGGAACCCGATGCTCCCGACGAAGGCGGTCCAGAACCTAATCCAGGTGAGTACCTGAAGGCCCGCGCGGGAGTCCTGCCGGATCCTCAACCGACTCTGAATCCTTATTCGCGCCTCAAGGACTACAACAACTACGCCCGCGTTACTTCCGGGGCCTACGTGACCGCCGCTTCAAAATTACGCTCCCTGGTCGAGGCTCACGGCCCAAAAAATCCGAACGTGATGGAATGGATCAAAGGCCAGGACATGGTTTTCAAATCCACCGCTGACGCTTCAGCCATACCTGACCCAGTGAGGAGTCCTCAGTGGTTGCGTGCAGAGCGGGATTACCAGATTGCCGCGAGCCTTTTTTACTCCGAACAGTTTGAAGCCGCGCGGAGCGCTTTCGGCAATATCGCCAAGGACGTGTCGTCGCCCATGCATGCCTGGGGAAACTATCTTCAAGCGAGAGCCTGGACCCGCGAAGCCAAATTGCTCGCTATGACCAAACCACATGACGGGGCCAAGCACGAGGAATTTGATGCGCACATTCTGACTTCATTCAAAGATGCTCAG
>JANXXC010000263.1 GCA_025350765.1 Holophagaceae bacterium
CTCGTGGCGCCGCTGGTGGACCAAGCCAAGGTGCTGCTCTGACCCGCCGTGATGGAGGCCGGCGTGGCCGTGAAGCTGGCGATGCTGGGGGGCAGCGGCGCCGCGGTGACGGTGACGGTGGCCGTAGCCGTGACACTACCCACAGCATTGGTCGCGGTGAGGGTGTAGGTGGTGGTGGCGGTGGGGCTCACAACCTTGCTGGTGGTGCCCGTGACGGTGCCCACGCCGCCATCGATGCTCAGGCTGGTGGCGCCGCTGGTGGACCAGTTCAACGTGCTGCTCTGACCCGCCGTGATGGAGGCCGGCGTGGCCGTGAAGTTAGCAATGCTAGGCGGTTGGGGCGCTTGGGTTACGGTGACGGAGGCCTCGGCAAATTTGCTGGGATCAGCGACGCTGGTGGCTCTTACCACTGCGGGGCCAGGTGCCCCCGGGGCGGTGAAGACTCCGGCAGCGCTGATGCTCCCGGCGGTGGCGCTCCACACTACCGAGTGATTCGGTGTGCCTGTCACTTGAGCCGTGAAGGTCTGGGTCTGACCCGTGAGCAGGGAGGCGGTGCCAGGCATGACGGCCACGGAGATCTGTCCTGGGCCCCTCACGGTGATGGTGGCGCGGGCGTGGAGACTGGCATCCACGGCGCTGGTCAGCAGCGCATGAAAGACACCACCGACGGAGGGGGCCCGATAACGCGCCAAGGCCAGCCCGAAGATGGAACCTTCGGAGCTGACGGTACCGGCGCCAGCTCCTTCCTCCATGGACCAGCGCAGATCCGCGGGATTGGCGCCGTAGCCCAAGAGCAGGGCGGATTGCCCCGCCGAAAGGGTCATGGATCGAGGCGAAATATGCAGGGAGGCCGTGGCCGCAGACAGGGGCGAGGCTGGATCCTCTTCTACGAAAACCTGGATCTGGGCTGTGGAGGAAGTACTGGCGGCACTGGTGGCGGTGAGAGTGAGGGGGCCCCTGACGGAGGGAGCCGTGAACATGCCGTCGGGCGTCATCAGACCCGCCGAGGCGGACCAGGTGACCTCTTGGTTTGAGGTGCCATCGACTGAGGCGATAAGTTTGGCCTGACCCTGGGGCGAGAGGAGGAATGCCTCGGGGCTGGCCTGCACCAGAATTGTGGGAGCGGGCGTTGGGCTTGAGTTTCCGCCGTTGCCTGAGGAACCGCCACCGCATCCGAGGAAGGCCGTGAGCAGCAAGGAGGTGAGGATGCGGGCTGAAGTTTTCATAGGGGCTCCAGGTGGGTCAGCAAGGCAAAATGGAATCGCGAGGCTTGGGAACGCTAGGCAACGCAACAGGCGGCCCATGTTCGATGGCATAGGGAGTCGAGGCCCTTGGCAGGACCCTTCATCCTTACCATCGGTCCAAATGACCTGATGAACGGTAGAGGCCCCGGTTTGACTGCCTCCCCGCCCGCCGTGGCCCGTTCCCGACCCACCAGATGACCGGAGGCCTTGAAGTCACCGGCGGAAAATCCAGCGGCAGGGGGGAGGAAGGACACCCACGGCTCCCGGAGGAAGAACCGCGAATGTCCAGGGCCAGCATCGACCGAACTTCAGGGCAAAGTCTGCCCTAGCCTTTGATTCCCCGCCGAAGGCCCGTTTTCCTGGGTGAATGGCGCCAAGGCGCGGACGAAGGCAAATTGATTTCCGATGCAGGTGCGCCTCTGGCGACATCCTACTCACGCAGAAGGCGGACTTTAGAGCCCCAACCTCTCCTTGAGATGGTGCGCCGCGTTGCGGCTGGCCTCCAGCTCAATGCCATCGGGCAGGAGCACCGCCTTGCGGCCCGTGGGCAGGGTGCGCAGACCCAATACGGCTTCGGGCCTCAGCATGAGATTCCGCTGGATGCGTAAAAAATCCACGTTCGGAAAAGCTGTTTCCACATCGCTGAGGCTGGTCCAGGTGCACCGGAATTTCTTGCCGCCAGCCCAGGCCCAGACCACCTGGTCGATGACTTCGAAATAGGCCACGCGCTTGAGTTCCAGCAACAATTTTCCATCGCCCGCTTTCACGGGGAAACGCGTGGATCCCGCGCCGGTGGTGGGTCCGGGGACTTCGGTCTTCCTGGCTTCGCCGCCTTCCAAGCGGGCCAGGGTCTTGGCCAGCCGATCCGCCGTGACGGGCTTCACGAGATAGTCGGAAGCCTGATGTTCGAAGGCCGCCACGGCATGTTCAGCATTCGAGGTGACGAAGATCACCGGCGGTCCATCGCGCAATTCCGCCAACAGCTCCATCCCCGAGGGACCTGGCAGGGCGATGTCGAGAAAGAGGGCATCCAGCTTGTGGCCTTCCCTCAGCCAGGACAGCAGCTGGTGGCCATCCTCAAGCTCCGCGAGCACCTCGCAGCCCGCTTCACGCAGTAAGCGGCCCAGGCGCATGCGCGCCACGGGTTCATCGTCCACCAGAGCAATGCGAAGAGGCATGGTTCTAGAATGCGTGTTTCGCGGCCGACACTCAACCCCGCGATGCGGATGGGGCATATTCAGCCCGGCTTTTGATAATAGGTTCATGTTATCCATGTTCATGTTTATGCCGAAAGGTAGACCGTGGTTCCGCGGCCTGGCCGCCGCTGCGGGGCTCTGCACGAGCGCGGCAGCCTGGGCCCAAGGCCCTGGCACCGTTGCGTTCCAGCCCTACGGACCGGATCAGGGCCTCACCAATTTCGCCGTGATGAGCCTGGAGCAGGACGATCGCGGATTCCTGTGGGTGGGTACCGAGGATGGTCTTTTTCGTTTGAGCGGCGGGCGCTTCGAGCGCTTGGGGCCCGAGCAGGGCCTGACGAGAGCTTGGGTGACGCAGCTCGCGAAAGACGGCGCGGGTGGCCTCCTCGCGGGCACCGACCGGGGACTTTTCTTCTTCGATGGCGCCGTCTTTAGCCGTATCCACCTGCCGGGCGTTGAAGGCGCCCCGGTTAGGTCCTTGGCCGCGGTCGGTGGGGGCGTCTGGATTGCCACCTCCGACGGCTTTTTCGCGGGGTCGGTAGCCCGAGGATTCCAGCCGGTGATGGGCTGGTCCACGGCCCCTCCCACGGCTTTGGCGGTGCAGGCCTCGGGTCTGTTGGCCGTGGCTGGAGCCGAGCTGTGGAGCCAGGATGGCAATCGCTGGCGGGCGGTCGTGGCCCTGCCGGAGTTGCGGGGGGAGCGGGCCTTCTCGATGGTGAAGGATCCTTCGGGACAAATCTGGATCCGCAGCCGGAGCCACCTGATGCGGGGGCGCGAGGGTGAGGCCTTTGAGGATCTCGCACCTCGCATCACCGGCGCCACGGCCAGTGAAGGCCAGTTGCGCCTGGACTCCAAAGGCCGAGTCTGGATCCCCACCCTAAATGGCCTGGTGATGGCCGATCCCCGCGGATTGGCGCCCCTGCTTCCTGATCCGGGTTTGAGTTTCGGCTACTGCCGGCAGGTTTTCGTGGACCGTGAAGACAGCCTCTGGGTGGCGGGTGAGCAGCTTTTCCGCGCCCTGGGCCAAGGGGCCTGGACCTCCTACCGAAGCCAGGAAGGGCTGCCGTCCAACCAAGTCGGGTCCCTGCTCCGGGACCACAAGGGCGGACTGTGGGCCGCCACCAGTCGCGGGGTGGCGAAGGCTTCCGACCGAGGGTTCCAGGCCGTTACGACGCATTTTCCCGCCGGTCCCCTCACCCTTGTGATCGGGCCCGACGGCCGCATCTGGGCCGGGGGCAGGGATGGCGCCACGCTCTATTCCATTGATCCTGCCAGTCGCGCCTTTATTTCGACGCGCGTCAAAGACCTGGGGGATGGCGACACGGTGGTGCGACATCTCTGCTTTGATCGGGCGGGAACGCTATGGGCCGCGACCAGCAATAACGGCTTGCGCAGGGTGCGCCCCGGCGCGTCGGGCCTGATGGAAGCGGAGCCCGTGGCCTTGCCGGGCGGTTCCGCGAAAGAAAGCATCTGGGCCATCGCCGAAGACACTCAAGGACGGCTCTGGGTGGGCGGCAGCGATGGCCTCGCGGTGCTGGAGGATGGCCGCTGGCTCAGGTTCACGGCCGCGAACGGATTGATGGACACCGAGGTGCGCTGCATCGCCGCCACCCCTGGCGGCGCCGTGTGGATCGCTTACGGGCGTTCCATGGGGGCCACGAAACTCTCTTTGGGCTCTGAGGCCTTGCAGGTGATGGAGCACGTCGGCGAAGAGCGCGGCCTCGCGAAAGTTCAGATCAACGCCCTGGCCTGCGATGCCCGCGGATCGCTGTGGATGGGCACGGCGCTGGGGGTGGCGCGTTGGGATGGCAAGCTGCTGGATACCTTCGGCAAGATCGAAGGGCTGCCCGGCGAAGATTGCATCTTCGGGGCTTTGCTTTGTGACGGCAACGACGTATGGGTGGGTACCACTGCGGGTCTGGGGCGCTTTCACACCGAAGGTGAAGGGGGCGCCCTCCCGGCGCCCGGGACGCTGATCAGTGAAGCGCGATTCGGATCCAATCCTGGGGATGCCATCCGACGCTTCGATCAAATGGTGCGCGTGCCCAGTGACCGCCGCTCATTGGAAATCCGCTTTTCAGCGATGTCCTTTCTCAATCCCGCGAAGGTGCGCCACCAGGTGCGTCTGCTGGATTTTCAGAACGAATGGCGCGACATCGCCTCCTCCCAAGTGAACTACGCGGGCCTGCCGCCGGGAGTCTACCGCTTCGAGGTGCGGAGCCGCGCGGGCGCTTCGCCCTGGGGCTCTCCGTCGAGGGTGTACTTCAAGGTGCTGGGGCCCTGGTGGAGTAGCGGTTGGGCCCTTGCATTTTATGCAACCACGGCCCTGGCGCTCATCTATTTTGCGGTGCGGCGAAGAACCCGCGTGCTGCGATCCAAGAACCAGGCCTTGGGCGATCTGGTGCGAGCCCAGACTGAAGAAATTCAGACCGCTCTGGATCAAGCAGAGCGCGCCAACACCGCCAAGAGCGAATTCCTGGCGGTCATGAGCCACGAGCTGCGCACCCCCATGCACGCCATCCTGGGCATGACCGATCTGCTGCTGGATTCCTCGCTCTCCCGCGAGCAGCGCGACAGCGCCCAGAGCATCCGCCGCGCCGGTCAGGCCCTGCTTTCGATCCTCAACGACATTCTGGATTTCTCCAAGATCGAAGCCGAGAAAGTGGCGCTCCGCGAGGTCCCCGTGGATATCCGAGGCCTCTGTGAGGACCTGATGGATCTCCTCAGTGTCAGCGCCCAGGAGAAGGGATTGGAGTTGGTGCTGCGCTTCGAACCGAGCGGGAATCCACGGTATTCCGGCGATCCAGAGCGGATCCGACAAGTGCTGCTCAACCTGCTGGGCAATGCCATCAAGTTCACGGAAAAGGGCTTCGTGCAACTCACGGTGCGCGTCACGGATCAACAGGAGGATCGCCACGCGCTGATGCTTTCGGTGGTGGATAGCGGCACCGGCATTCCTGAAAACAAGCAGGCCAAGCTCTTCGAAAAATTCAGCCAGGCCGATACCAGCATCACGCGCCGCTTCGGGGGCACGGGCCTGGGTCTCGCCATCAGCAAAAGGTTGGTGGAGGCCATGGGCGGCGCCATCGGCCTGGACAGCGAGGCCGGGCGCGGCTCTACCTTCTGGTTCACCCTCAGTTTGAAGCCCATTGATGGACTTGGCGGCGTGAATGGCGACGGCGAAAAGGTTGAGGAATCATTCCCTCCAGACTTCCGCCTGCTGGTGGTGGACGACC
>JANXXC010000283.1 GCA_025350765.1 Holophagaceae bacterium
CCGTGGTGGCGCCGGGCGGCGCAGGTGTGGGCAGAGTTGGCGGTGGCGGTGTTGGAGCCGACACCATAGCCGTCGCCTGGGGCTGCTTTTCCTCGGGTTCTTCGTCGTCCAGTTTCACAAAGAGAGAAGCGATATTTTTCAAGCTGCCCATAGGGGCTCCTCACCAGCTAGGAATGATGGATTGCAGAATCAACATGGTACCTCCAACACTGTGGGTTGATTGAGGTCATTGCGAAACAACGGCAGCCCACCGGCCTTGACACAGGATCGTAAAAAAAGAATTGAAAAGGTTAAGGGGATGTTCACTTGATCTCCACCGGATGCCCAAACATATTCATGCGGCCAGATAAGCCTAAGCGCTAAGTCCGCTGATAGGGAGGCCGGCGGTTGGCCGGTATTGAAAGCGCGTTGAGCAGGATGAACCCATCGCCGAAGGAGAGCTCAGACGGAGTACGTTTCATGGAGGTTCGCGCCCTCAATGCCGTGCTTGATGGTCCGAAGATTTCGGCTCTGCTTGGGCATGATCGCATCGCGTTCTTTCGGGTGACTTTGATTCGACATCAAGGATTAAATCTGAGGAACAGGGTGCCTCATGGACTCATGCTGCCTGAGGATTTCACTCAGACAGCGGAAGATCTAACCAACGGCTCGCATCGGATCAGAATGATGTCCTCGATGAATGATCCAGAATTTCTACCTCCGGAACCAATTCAACTGCCACGCCCCTCTTGCATACTCGGTAGTTGGGTTGGATACCTTCGGTCAGGGTTCCAATTCAATTCTAACCCGCCTGCTTCCATGGTTAGACAATTGAATTGGTACAAAACGCAGTTGATTTGGCACCCGACACCTTGGCGTCATTCGCGGTGGCAAGCTCAAAGAAGTGAGGGTGTACGGAAACCTGGGAAGCCATGGCACCGCGCCCCTCGACACGCTCTTCAATGTCGCCTCATTGACGAAGCCCATCACCAGCATGGTGGCGCTCCGGCTGGTGAGCCAAGGGCGCTGGGATCTGGACGAACCCCTTTCGAAATACTGGGTCGACCCCGATCTCAAGGGCGATCCACGGCTTCCGAAACTTACCACCCGCATGGTCCTGAGCCACCAGACCGGCT
Source organism: Holophagaceae bacterium (assembly GCA_025350765.1). Taxonomy (GTDB): domain Bacteria; phylum Acidobacteriota; class Holophagae; order Holophagales; family Holophagaceae; genus JANXPB01. The sequence goes on from JANXXC010000283.1 coordinate 1,116, forward strand.
TCCTCAACTGGCGCTGGCTGGACCCCTCCAAGAAACTCGCCTTCACCTTCGAGCCCGGCACGCGATATCAGTATTCGGGCGAAGGCTTAGAATATCTCCGGCGCGCCATGGAAGCGAAGTTTGGAATCTCCCTGGACCTTCTAGCCCGCACGCTCGTCTTCGATCCTTTGGATATGCGGGACACCCGGTTCGTCTGGGATGACAAGATGGATGAAAAACGATTCGCCATCGGCTTCGACACCAAAGGCGTCCCATACAAGTTGGACAAGTGGACCCATGCCAACGCTGCGGACAATCTTTTGACCTCTGTAGAGGACTACGGAAAATTTCTCGTCGCGGTGATGAATGGATCACATCTTTCAACCGCCGTTCAAAATGAAATGCTTCGTCCCCAGGTCAAGACGAATGAGGGCAAGACCTTTGGATTGGGGTGGGAGCGCTACGATCTCGGAAGCGGAGCCTTTGCTCTCGCCCATGGTGGAGCGGATGAAGGCGTCCAGACCGAAGTGTTCTTGTTGCCCCAGACAGGGCAAGGGCTGATCCTCTTCACGAACGTGGACGACGGCTACAAAATCTACGAGGCCCTACTGAAATATTTCTTGGGCGATCCGGGGGAAAAGATAATCGCGATCGAGACGAAGAAGTAGGTATTCCAGGCGAGATAACGTGCGGGAAAAGCAAAAACCCGGTTTTGCGGGCCTTTCTTTGGTGCCAGCGGCCTGGCTCCGGTGCCCGCCGCGCGACTGGCTGCGCACGGTCATCCGGCTTCGCCGGACCGCTGCGGACGCATGCGTCCTCCGCTTGCCCTACCTGCGCGCCATTCGCGATTCGAGTCCAGCCATGTTCATTGCACTAAAAAAAAGCCCGCTTTCGCGGGCCTTTTTCTTGGTGCCGGCGGCCGGACTCGAACCGGCACTAGGGGTCGCCTAACAAGATTTTGAGTCTAGCGCGTCTACCAATTTCGCCACGCCGGCATGGACCTAGAATAGCGCGCTGACGCGGGTTTTCAAAGAGGCGCGTTTCTATATCCCAGTTAACGGGATGCGCCGCCCCTGCCCGAAGGCCTTGGGGCTCACCTTGAAGTTGAATGGCAGTTGGCGGCGCTTGAATTCCGTGCGGCGAAAAAGGCCAAGGATTCGGGGCAGCGCGCTCCGGGCGGCCTCCAGGTCGGCACCCTCCAATAGCAACGCAAGATCTTCGGCGATGCCTTCTTCGGGGCGCTGGGCTTCAAGCGCCGCGCCCAGAATCGCGTCCAACTGCGCATAGGGGGCCAGGCTCGCTTCGTCGGTCTGGCCGGGGCGCAGCTCGGCGGTGGGCACCCGGGAGAAGATGCCCGGTGGAATGGTTTCGCCTAGCGCGCGCGCGAGCGCGTAGACCCGCGCCTTAAGGCAATCTCCGAGAATTCCGAAG
>JANXXC010000068.1 GCA_025350765.1 Holophagaceae bacterium
CGATCCAACCTTGGGGCAGCGTCCATTTCAGGGTGCCTTGGCCCGTGGGGCGGGGCGGCTGCGTGACTGGAGAGGTGGGTTCCTTGGGGGCGCGGTAGTGGCTGACCTCGTCTTGATGGCAACCCAGAAGAAGGACCGCCAGGCTGGTGGTGACGATCGCTGGCCGGAGCGAAACCACTGGAGCGGAGGTTTCAGAAGAGGGGTATCTAAGTCGCAATGAATGAATCCTCTGGGGGAATCGCAGGGACTCCGAAGTCGCGGCCGCGGACTGCGTGGTCCAACCTGCACCTAGAATCCAGTGTATTCCTTAGGCCGCGCTTGGGCCAGCGCGGGACTCGGTGAGGGTGTCACTGCGGATGCCCCAAGGGCATCCGGGAAGGCGCGGTTCCAAAGAATGCGAAACAGGGTTTCCGCCACGGCGCGGTTGTAGAGACGGATGGCGGCCAGCGCTTCGGTGTCCTGGTGGCCTTTCACCAGCGTGGACACATCCAGGTTCAGCGCTTCCACCGTGGCGCCCTTGGAGAGCCGCAGCGTTCGGGCTTCATCCAGCAGCGAAGCTCCCACGGAGGTGCCGCTGCCGCCACAGTTGGAGCCCTCCTTTTCCCACATCATTCCGTTACTGGTGGGCACGGAATCCAGGCCCCATTTTCCCGCCGGCCTATCTCCGTAGACCCGCTCGTAGAGCCGCAGATAGCCGTCCTTCGGATTGTAGAGATTCAGCAACACCACGTCCTGGGCGCTCATTTCCGGCAGCCGCGCGGCGGGCTCCAACAGGCTCGATGGAAAGGCCCCCATCACCAGCAGCGCGCCGTCGAGGGGAAGAGGTCCTTCGTGGGAGGCTTTGCGCAGGGACGCGGCCAGCGCGGCGGCGCCGAGGCTGTGGGCGAAGGCCAGCAGCGTGCCCCGGCCCTCAACAGTCCTGTGCAGTTCACGAAGCAAAGGCAACAGGCCCTGATCGCCGATGGTGACGGCTCTTTTCTGCCCGCGCCGGAAGCCCAGTAGGCCGGACTTCGCATCCCAAAGCACGAGCACCACCAGTTTGGTTTCAGGGCCCTTCGCGTGGCAGTAATCGTGGGTAGCGGCGCAGGCGGCGGTGCCCTCGACGTCCCGAGTGGCGAGGCAGTCGAAGGCTTGGCGGTAGATGGAAAGGAAGGCCTCCATGGCCGAAGTGTCTGCGGCGTCGCGGCGCCATCCGTGGACGAAGACGAAGATATCGTCCGCGCGTTTGGCCGCGTCCATGAGCTGCGTCAATTGCTGCGGGGCCTTGGGCCGGCCTTCAGGATCCAGTTCGATGACCTTCATGGTGAACTTGTCGCCGGCCTTGGTGATGGGCGGCGGGGCGTTCGCCCACCGAACGGGACTGGAAGGTTCGATGCGCCCCTGCCAGGCGGCCCAAGCGACCGCCAACAGCAGGGCACCGCCGATCCATTTTGTACCTCGAGCCATAGGCATCACCGAACCCGAGCCTACACTGATGGAATGGAAATCATTTACCTGGATAACAACGCCACAACCGCCCTCGCGCCCGAAGCGCTGGAAGCCATGCTGCCCTATCTGCGGGACCACTACGGAAACGCAGGCTCCGCCCATGTCTTGGGGCACTTAAGCGAAGGCGCGGTGGTGCAGGCGCGGGATCAAGTGGCCGCGATGCTGGGCTGTTCAGCCCCAGAAATCCTTTTCAACAGCGGCGGCACTGAGGGCATCAATCATGCTTTTCGCGGCGTGTTTGAAGGGTTTCCCAATAAGCGTCATTTCATCATCAGCGCCGTGGAGCATCCGGCGGTGCTGGCGGTCTGCGACTGGCTGAAGGTCCATGGCGCCGAAATCACGACGCTGGGCGTGGATGGCGATGGCCGATTGGATCTCGCCGAGTTGGAAAGGGCCCTTCGTCCCGACACGGCGTTGGTTTCCTTGATGGCCGCCAACAACGAAAGTGGCGTCATCTTTCCGCTCGATGACGCCGCGCGGATCGTGAAAGGGAAGGGCGCCCTGCTGCACGTGGACGCCACCCAAAGCATGGGCAAAACTTCATTGGATCTCTCGAAGCTGCCCATCGATTTGTTGAATCTCAGTGCCCACAAATTTCATGGACCCAAGGGCATGGGCGCGTTGTTTATCCGGCGGGGTCTCCGGCTGAAGCCTTTCATGTTGGGCGGTCACCAGGAGCGCGGACGACGCGGAGGGACGGAGAATGTGCCGGGCATCGTGGGGCTCGGCAAGGCCTGTGAACTGGCCATGGCACACCTTCCGCAGGCGGATGCCGTCGGCAAACTGCGAGATGGACTGGAAACCGAAGTGCGGGCCCGCATCCCTGATGTGGTCATCAATGGCGCCGCCGCGCCACGCCTTCCCAATACTTCGTCCTTGAGTTTTGCGGGCATTGAAGGTGAGGCCCTGCTCCTGAAGTTCAACGCGCGCGGCGTCTGTGTCTCCACCGGCAGCGCCTGCACCACGGGTCAAAAGGAGCCCAGCCATGTGCTGCGGGCTATGGGCGTAGCGAAGGAATATGCCCTGGGCACCATCCGCGTCTCCCTGAGCCGCACCACCACCGAACATGAAATCAAACAAGTCTCCGCGATGCTGCCGGAGATTGTAGAGGAGTTGCGGCGGAAATTTCGCGCGGTTGTTTCGTGAAATAGTGTGTGAGCCTAACCCGAAATGTCATAGGTCCGTAGTCGCCTGAGAGGAATAGTCCAAATCGCGCGCAAGTCCATTTCACGAGGTTCTTCATGCATTACCGTCGCCATGTCGCTTTGATTTCCCTGGGCTTTCTCGTTGTTGCTGGGCTGGCGCGAACACAATCAGCTCAATCCGCACCATCCGCCCCGGCGCACCGGTTTTTTCAGGTCCAACTTGGCTCCGCTTTGACGCGACCCACCGCGGGCCGATTGTTGCTGTTCGCGATGGAAGCGAAAAGCGCGGAGGCGTCGGCAAGGGCAGGGGCCGAAGGTAAGGACAGCAAGGTTGATCAGGTTGACGCCAATCCTTTTCGCGCGACCGAAACCACCGTGGCCGCGCGGGAAGTGAGCCGATGGGAACCGGGGCAGAGCCTGGACCTTGACGCCGACAACCTGGCCTTTCCATCCGGCTATTCGCAACTACCACCGGGGGACTATCTGGTGCAGGCGGTGCTTGACGTCGACCATAGCTACAACTACACGGGACGCGACGCCGGCGATCTGGTCAGCGAAGTCATTAAAGTCCACTTGCCCACGGACAGCATCCCGACGCTGACCTTGGTCAAAGCGTTGCCCGCGCACGATCCATGGGCCGTGCCAGCCTCCGCACCCGCGGCCATGCGAGAGGCGGTTTTGGAGGCGCGTCGTCATGCGGTCTTGGTCGATTTTGTGAGTCCATCACTGACCGCTTTTTGGGGCCGGCCCACCACGATGCGCGGCTGGGTTCTGACGCCGCCGAACTACGATGCTAAGGCGGCCATTCGCTACTCCACGGTGTATAGCACCCAAGGTTTTGGTGGCAACAATGATCGCGCGGTGGGGCCACTGATCGGTGTTTACGGGGCGATGGCCAAGGGCGATATGCCGCCGATGATTTGGGTATTTCTGGACGAATCGAGTCCGACCGGCACCCATGAGTTTGCTGACTCGGTGAACAATGGGCCTTGGGGTCACGCGCTGACCACCGAACTGATCCCCGATCTCGAATCGCATTACCGGATGGACGCATCCGCGAAAGGGCGTTTCCTCAACGGCCATTCCTCCGGCGGCTGGGCTACGCTGTGGCTTCAAACGCGCTACCCAAAAATGTTCGGCGGCACCTGGTCCACTTCCCCCGATCCCAGTGACTTTCATGATTACACCGGCATTGATTTGTATGCGCCCAACGCCAATGTTTATCGGAAGCCCGACGGTTCGGCCTACCCGCTGGTGCGCGATCACGCCAAGGTGCTGGGCAGCTTCGAGCAGTTCTCCAAAATGGAGCGCGTGCTGGGTTCCTATGGTGGCCAGATGGCTTCGTTTGAATGGGTATTCTCCCCCCGCGGTAAAGATGGCCAGCCCGAACCGCTGTTCAATCGCGATACCGGCGCGGTTGATCCGATGGTGGTCGCCTATTGGCGCGATCACTACGACATCGCGCATCGCTTGCAGAAAGAATGGCCGCAACTCAAACCCGATCTCGACGGCAAGATCCACCTGATCGTCGGCACCGCCGATACGTTTTACCTGGATGGCGCCGCGCACAAGCTACAAGCAGTGCTGGAAGGCCTTCACGCGAAGTGCGATTTCCGTTTCCTGCCGGACAAGACCCATTTTGATCTCTATACGCAGGGCCAAGATCGTCAAGCGCTGCTCAAGCAATTCAGTTGGGAAATGTACGCGATGGCTCGGCCGGAATCGAAGTTGAAGGCGCCGGCGGCGGGGAAATAAGAACCATTTCGCGATATATTTCTTCAGCGCCCAAGCGCGTTCACGATTTTCCTCTGGCCGTTCCGCCTGGCCAGTTGCAGATAATCCATCCAGCCTTTGATGACGCTGGCGCAATGCGCATGAAACCTTTGGTGCGGCGGAAACCTATCACGCGACACTGCGAATTTCTGCGGCTTGTGGGGCGAGCCGTTGAAGAGCCTCTTCCATGTCTTTGAAATCCAAATCTCGATGCGTAATGAATCGCAAACTGCTGCCTACAGATGTGACCAGCACGCCCACACCGCGAAGAATCTCCGTGGCTTTGGGTACGGAGGCCACTGGCACCAGAAGAATGTTCGTCTCGGGGGCCTCCAAGCTGAAACCCAAGGCCCGCAGCCCTTCGGCCAACCCACGGGCTTTATCGTGGTCCTCCGAAATGCGGGGCAAATAATCCAGCGCGATCAATCCTGCGGCGCCCATGATGCCGCCCTGTCGCACGCCCCCGCCGAGCATTTTGCGAACGCGGCGAGCTTCTTGGATGGTGTCCTTTGAACCGCAAAGCAGCGATCCCATGGGCGCGCCGAGGCCCTTGCTGAGGCAGACGCTCACAGTGTCCGCGCCTTCCGCCAGATCCTTCAGCGCGACGTTCAATGCGGCTGCTGCATGCCACAGGCGCGCGCCATCCAGATGCACGAGTAGATTTTTTTCCCGAGCGGTGGCCACGAGTTCGCGATGATCTTCAAGGCTCAGGCAGGTGCCCCCGGCGAAATTGTGGGTGTTCTCCAGGCAGAGCAGTTTGGAGTGCAGGGTGTAGTAGGGGCCGCTGTTTCCGGCGGCGCGGCGGACTTGATCGCCGGTGATGCGGCCGGGTTTTCCTTCCCACGGCAAAGCCTCGGGCATCCCTCCCGCCAACCAGGCCGCCGTGCCCAGTTCGGAACCCAGCACATGGGCTTGAGCCGGTGCAAAAAACCGGTCTCCACGGGATAGGTGCAACATCATGGCAATACCGTTGGCCATGCAGCCCGTGGGCGTCCATAGCGCCGCCTCCTTACCCAGCAGTTCCGCCACGCGGCGCTCCAGGCGGTCTAGGGTGGGATCCCGTTCCAGAACGTCGTCGCCCACTTCGGCATTGGCCATGGCGGCGCGCATTTCAGGAGAGGGCCTGGTGACGGTGTCGGAGCGGAAATCGAGGGGTTCCATACCCCGCATTGAATCATGGAGGAAATTACTTGACGCAATCTAGTCTGCAATACAGACTAGATTGCATGGAGGACGCAAATGATTGAAAACCAACTGATGGAAGACCTTGAACATCGTAGGGACCTGGCGGCGGAGCTGGCGCGCTTCGCTGACGGGCAGCAGGGTCTTGGGCTGGGGACGGCTCTGGCGGGTCTGCTAGCCTGCCTGAATCCGTTACTGATCTCTCTGGTTTCCGGAGTTTTGCTTCCTACATTCAAGTGGAGGACACAGGGGGAGCCCTTCCTATTGATTTGTTCACTGCTCTTGCTCCTGAACGCTCTTATGTGGCTTCTCATGAAGGGCTGGCTCCAGGCCCGTTTTTACCGGGGTCACGGGGCTGCCGGTGTCTTTCTTCCTCACTGGGAGATTCGTGTGGGAGTTGTATTACTAGTAGGGGTGGGATTGATCTTGGTTTGGTTGGGGACAGGTTCCATGGTGGCCGCGAATTCGCCTGGCTACTGGGAGCAATGGCACAGCACGATATTTGGCATCGCCACACTGAAGTTCTTCGCAGGAGTTTCTCTGCTGACCGCAACCATCGTGCTGGTGGTCTCCTTGGTGCGGGTTAGGGGCTTGCGCAATTGGATCGGATGGCTGTCCCTCTGCGCCCCCTTCTTCTTTTTCTTGTCCTTGCCACACCTGGTGTCTTCCCTCGGACAAAGGGTTCGATTCATCAACGCCCTGGTTGGCATGGCGCTACTGGGAGCCATCTTCTTCCTCCCACTCCTCGCCCTTTTTATTGGGTTGAGCGATCACCTGCGCTACAGGCGGCTGGTGAAGGATCTAGGCGGGCTGCCCCCGGTAGAGGAGCGGCAGTGACCAAGCCCGATCAATTGAAAGCAATCCTCGACGTGGATCGGATGGTCCACGAGCCCGCGCGCCTGGCCATCCTGATGGTGCTCTCGGGCGTGGCGTGGGCGGAATTCAAGCTGCTGGAAGAGCTGACCCGCCTGACGAAGGGCAACCTCAGCAGTCATCTATCCAAGCTAGAAGAGGCGGGCTACGTGGCCATCCGCAAGGGTTACAACGGCAAGATCCCGCTCACCACCGCGGCGCTCACTTCCACCGGACGGAAGGCCCTTGCCGAGCACTGGGAGCGGCTGAAGCGGGCTGCGCCTCAGGTCAGGAAAGGGTGACATCGCCCTTCGCGGGGTGAGGGGGCCAGCCTTTCATGGGAGACTGGCCCTTTGTTCTGGAGCCTTCATGCATCTTTGGCACGCCATCCTTTTGGGCCTGATCCAGGGCCTTACGGAGTTCCTACCGGTGTCTTCAACGGCGCATTTGACTCTGGCGGAGCATCTAATGCTGGGGCGTGGAATGCCACTGGCTTTTGATGTACTGCTCCACGTAGGCACGCTGTTGGCGCTTTTCGTCTACTTCCGAAAAGAATTGCTGCAAGTGTTCATGGGGATTCTTGGGAAGGATGCGGAGGGCCGGAAACTGGCGCTGTGGTTGTTCATCGCCATGATTCCCACGGGTATTCTCGGCCTAGCCACCAAGGCCATGAAAGAAGCGGCGAAGGAGCATCTCTGGGTCTACGGAATTGGTCTTTTGATGACCGCCTGGATGCTGTTCCTGGCCAATGAGCGCAGTAAGGAACAGGCGTCTCGCGAAGTCACGGAGATGAACGCCAGGGATGCGCTAGCCATCGGTGCGATCCAAGGCCTGGGCGGAGGATTCGGCCTCAGCCGCAGTGGTTCCACCATCGCGGTGGGCGTGTTCCGCGGCCTGAAGCTACCCGCTTCGGCGCGGTTCAGTTTCCTTCTGGGGATCCCCACCATCACCGCCGCGGCGTTGGTGGAAACCAAGGATCTGGTGAAGCCCCTGATCAAACATCTTCCACTTCCCCCCGAACTGGCTTTTCCAACCGGAGGAGTCAGTCCAGCGCTGGCCTGCATCGTCGGGGTGGTGGTGGCCGCGATCTCAGGTTATTTCGCCATCGGCATTCTGGATCGTTTCACGCGAGCCCCCAAGCTCAACGGATTTGCCTTCTACTGCCTCTGCATGGGCTTGGTCATGCTCATTCTGGGCACGGTCGGGGTGGACGGATTCTTCTATGTCGGGACCATGCCGCATCGGTAGCGCGATGGACTCACGGCTCATGGCTTTCTAACCCCTGCTCGCCGATTCAGGCAGGCCTTTCGCCGATGAGCGGGCGGGAGCTTGAATTTTTTTTATAGACTTGCCGAAGCGCTTAGGGGCCGTTGCGGAAGAGCAGTACTTTTCTGATCGTTCTGTTACGGCCCCTTATGCCGTTCCTGCCCTTGGCACCACGCGATAAATTTGCAAACAACGGCTTCCTTAAGGAGTTCCCCGTGATCCAGGTGACGAATCTGCATAAGGCCTTCACGGTGAAGGACGGGAAAACTAAGTCGAAGAAGCGCATCGAGGCGGTCCGCGGTATTTCGTTCAATGTGCAGCCGGGCGAGATCTACGGACTACTGGGACCCAACGGGGCAGGGAAATCCACTACCCTGCGCATGATCGCAACCTTGATGCAGCCGGATCAGGGAACCATCGAGGTCTGCGGTCTGGACACCCAGAAGCACGGCGAAAAGGTCCGGGGCAAGCTGGGCTTCCTATCTACGGATATGAACGTGTACGAACGCTTCACCCCCCGGGAATTGCTCCGCCTCTTCGGCGAATTCCAGGGCGTTGACCCCAACATCGCCGAGCGCCGGGGCATCTACCTGCTGGAGAAACTGCAGCTCTCGGATTTTTCGGATGTGAAGATGGATGGCCTTTCCTCGGGCCAGAAGCAGAAGGTGTCCATCGCCCGCGCCCTGCTGCACGATCCCAAGGTGGTGATCTTTGATGAGCCCACCACCGGGCTGGACGTGCTCACCGCCAAGACCGTCCTGGACCTCCTGCGGGTCATGAAGAGCGAGGGCCGCACGGTCATCGTCAGCACCCACGTCATGCCCTTGGTGGATGAGATTTGCGATCGCGTGGGCATCATCTTCGATGGTGAACTTTACGGCGACGCGCCTCCGAGAGAAATACTCGATCGCTACTCGGTGCGGACCTTGGATGAAGTCTTCTTTCAGTTGGCGGCGGGAGGTGTGAAATGAGGGGCGTCGGATTGATTTTCAAGAAAGAGTGGATGGAGTTCTGCAAGGACCGCCGCACCCTTTTCTTCACCTTCGTGATGCCGCTCATCCTGTACCCGGCCATCTTCACCATGATGACCAAGATGGGCCAGGGGGACTCGGAGCGCCGGCACGGCCAGGCCAGCCGCATCGTCGTGGTGGATCCGAGCAACGCGCTGAAGCCCGTGCTGCTCCAGGATTCAAAAAACTATTCAGTGATGGAAGCGCCCGGTGGCGGACTGAAGCAGGCCCTGCGAGACCAGAAGCTGGATCTCGCCATCGAGGTGGATGCGGACGCCGCCGGGAAGCTCCTGAAGCAGGAGCCCTTCACGGTGAAGGCTTTGGTGGATGAAAGCGAACGCGGCTCCGAGTTGGCCCTGAAGCGCTTGAAAGAAACCCTGGAGAAGCAGGACAAGACATGGGTGGCGGCGCGTCTGGAGGCCATCAAGGCTCCCAAGGATCTGCCCAGACCTTCCAATCTCGTCACGGAGAAGGCCAGCGATCTGGCGCTGGAACTGAGCAAGTTGCTGGGCGTGTTCGTGCCCTACATCCTATTGATCGGCCTCTACACCAACGCCATGCAGCACGGGGTCTACATGACCGCCGGGGAGAAGGAGCGCCACACGCTGCTCAGCTTGTTGGCCACCGCGATTCCGCGTCGCCACATCATCTGGGGCAAGTTGCTGGCGACCTTTTCCATCGGCGTTCTGGGCACGGTGATGAACATCATCGCGATGAACGTGGGTTTCATGATGATGGGGCGCCAGGTCGCCGCGGCCGAAGCCATGCATGGTGGCGCCGCCATGCAGTCGGTAAGACTCGCGGACATGGCCAGCCCTCAAACGCTGCTGCTCACCCTGCTGCTGCTCGTTCCGCTGGGGCTTTTCTTTTCGAGCGTCATTTTACTTTTGGGGACCCAGGCCAAGAACACCCGGGAGGCCATGACCGCCATCACGCCGGGCATTTTCGTGGTGGTGATGCTCGGGGTCTTCTCCACGGCGCCAGGCTTGGAGAAGATGGCCGCGCTGCCTTTCATCCCGGTGCTGAACGTGGCCCTCACGATCCGCAAGTTGTTCTCACATCAGTTCGTGGCCTGGCAATACATCCTGGCCTTTGCCATGACTTCGGGCCTGGCGGGCGCCATGGCCTGGGTCTCCACGAATCTCTTGAACCGTGAGTCAGTGCTCTTCAAGCAGTGACAGGCTCCTTGTGAGCATTCCGTGGTTGAATCAAGGATGCGACCCTGAGCTATGATTCAGGTCTCATCCAACTGCGAGGATATCCATGGCCAAGGCGAAAACATCAGGCGCGGCTGCCGCTTCAGTCCTGCCCAAGGCGCTCGACAGCCAGCTCACCAAAGGGCTTGGTCTGGTGGAAGCTAAAAAATATACCGAGGCGTTGGAGCTCTTCCAGGAAATGGTGGGCCCCGCGAAGGAGTCTGGAAATCCGGCCCTGGAGCGAACCATCCGCAATTATTTAACGGTGTGTGAGCGCAAGGTCGGCAAAGGGCCGAAGGGCGCGGCCAAGCCTGAAGGGGAAGCTCAGTGGCTGCTGAACCAGAATGATGCTGAGGGTGCCCTGGCGCTGTTGGAGAAGTCCATCAAGGCCGATCCTACCAGCGGCATCCTGCAATTCCTGAAAGCCTCGGCCCACGCGCAAATGGGTGATGCCGAAGCCGCCGCCGAGGCCCTGAACCGCTCGCTGCTGTTGGATGGCGATCTGCTCCACCTCTACCGGCTCGAGACCGATTTCGACGGGGTCCGTAACATGGCGCCCTTCGCGGCCATTGAGCGTTCCTAGTGCGTTCTTAATCCATTATCTTACAAGCCGCAGCTGATGGCCCTGCATCCCGACCAGCCCCTTCGAGTGGTCACCCTTGGGGGCGGGACGGGCTTGGCCGCTCTGTTGCGGGCCTTGAAGTCCGAAGCGGAACGGCCTGACCAGCCCTGGCAGATCACGGGCATCGTCACGGTCTCCGACAATGGCGGATCCTCCGGGAGGCTGCGCGAGGAGCTGGGGGGCATCCCGCCGGGGGATCTGCGCAATTGTCTTTCGGCGCTCACCCGGGAAGAATCCATCCTCAGCGATTTGCTGAGCTATCGCTTCAAGGGTGAGGGGAGCCTCGCGGGCCACAGCCTGGGCAACCTGATGCTCTTGGCCATGGTGGACATCACCGGGGATTGGGTGAAGGCTATCCGCCAGCTGAGCGGCGTACTGGTGACCGCCGGGCGGCTCCATCCGTCTACGACCGTGCCCGTCACCTTATGCGCTGAGGACGTGGAGGGCCGCCGCTACATGGGTGAAACGTCCGTCAATGAAACCGCCGCCACCCTCCGTCGGATCTGGCTGGAGCCCGAGGCGCCGGAGCCGCTGCCAGAGGCCATGCTCGCCATTCTCCGGGCGGACCTGATCTTGCTGGCGCCAGGCAGCCTGTACACGTCCACGCTGCCGAATCTGCTGATCCCCGAATTGCGCCGGGCGCTCCAAACGACCTCCGCGCCGATCCTCTACGTGGCGAACCTGATGACCGAACCGGGGGAGACCAGCGGCCTGGATCTGGAAGCCCACCTGAGGGCCATTCTGGACATCGGCGGGGTGAAGCCTACCGCCGTGCTGGTCAACGAGACCCTCCCTGGCAGCGAAATCCTGGCTCGCTACCGGGAGGAGGGCGGTTCGCCCATCTTGCCATCGGGATCGATGTCCGCGGGAATTCCCATCACCGCAGAACCGCTGCTGGACCTGGATTCGGCGGTCGCGCGGCACCATCCTGCTAAATTGTTGAAGGCGGTCAAGACCCTGATTACCAAAATTTAACGGGTCATTTCTGCCCGCCTCCCGGTTTGCCTTTTCTTCTGTGCGTAAAATACTTGCCTGCATCGGATCCGAAGGAATGACTGAATGGGGTTGAAGGGCGAACTTGCGACCATGGGGCTGGAAGATATCTTCCAGTGGCTCGCCGTGGGCAAGAAGACCGGCGTCTTGGAGATCAAGGGCCCATCCAATACCAAGCGCATCAGCTTCGCGGATGGGAAGGTCACTTCGGTTTGGTCTTCAGATCCTCGGGATTTCCTAGGCCAATACTTGCTGTCCTCCAACCGCATCACAGAGCAACAGCTGAAGGATGCCCTGGCGGCCCAGGAGGACGAGAACCAGGTGCTCGGCAAGATCCTCGTCAACCGCAACCTCATCAGCGAAACGGAGATCCGCCGCATCGTCCAGACCAAGACCGAGGAAAGCATTTACGACACCTTCCTGTGGGATATCGGCACCTTTGAATTCCATGACAACCGCCTGCCGGATCAAAAGACCATGCTGCTGAGCCTGGAGGTGACCGGGGTCGTGCTGGAAGGCGCGCGCCGGGTGGACGAATGGAAGGTCATCCGCCAGGTCATCAAGGGTGAAGACGCCGTACTGGGGCCTGTTTCCGAGGTCATCGCCGATATGCTGCCCCTCTCCCCCGAGGATGCAGAGGTCCTGTTCAGGCTCGATGAGCGCAAGACCGTGGGCCAGCTCATGAAAGAGCTGCGCCGCCCCGAATTCCTGCTCAGCAAGCATCTTCATGAATTGCTGGAGCGCGGGATGATCCGGGTCATCGAACAAGGCGGGCATTTGAACGATGCGACCCAAGCCCAGTTGCTGAAAGCCAAGACGCTCATCGAGAAGGAGAAGCTGCAAGAGGCCCAGACCGAGCTGCGGCGCCTTCTTCAGCAAGATCCCAAGATCACCGAAGCCTCCCGCATGCTGGAGGTGGTTCAGCACAAGCTGGAGGACCAAAGCCTGGACCAGGATCAGATCCTGGAGCTGGCGCTGAGCATGGACGAGCTCATGCAGACCCATCTGGAATCCAGCGAGGCCTTCCTGGCCACGCGGGTCAACGGCGTGTGGAGCATCCGCGATCTCATGGCCTTGAGCCCTTTTCCGCCGGAAGAATGCCTAGCCATCTTTGCCAAGCTGATCCGCCGGGGCGTGTTGAAAGTTAGCAACGCTGGGCCCTCGGGCACCCGGACGGCGACCTATCACTGATCACTGATTCGATCACCGATTTTGATGCTCTCGCTATAGCTCGCGGTAGGGCGCGGCCCAAATCCTCCAAGCTGGATGGCCTGGGGCCAGCAACCCCCAACTATGAGAACCTAGAGCCAATCCTTTGGAGGTTTCATGCGCCTTGCCACGACCTTCTTCGCGCTGGCGGCCCTCGCGCTGCCTTTGCCAGCGGCTCCGAAATCCAAGAGCAAAACCCCGAAAACATCCCAGGCCATCGCCAATCTCCAGGCCCAGGTGAAAAAACTCATCGCCGAGCGCGACGATATTTCAGCCAAGCTCCAGGCCTCCCAGGTCCAGCAGGAGGACCTTGCCGCGGCCCAGAAGAGCCGGGACTTGGCGAAGGAAGACGCCGCCTCCATGCGCAAAGAACTGGATCAGATCAAAGGCAGCCTCAAGGAGAACCAGCAGAGCGGCGATAGCATCCTCACGGACTTGCAGAGTGCCAAGGCATCCATCAAGACCGTGCAGGAGGAGAACGCGAAGCTGAAAGCCGACATCGCCACCGTCACCGCCAAGCTCGCGGGGAAACCGGGCGAAGGAGCGCTGGTGCCCGTCACGCCGGATGTGACGCCCGCGAAACCCATCAACCTCAATCAGGTGCGCCCCAAGGCCAAGAAAGTGGACAAGGGCGTCGTGGTAGTGAACGTCCTCGTGAACGAAAGCGGGGAAGTGCTGGCCACCAAGCTGCTACAGGGTCTGCCTGGCACCGGAGAGTGGGTGGACAAGGCCAATGAGGCTTGCGTGGAGGCCGCCAAGCGATTGGTCTTCGAACCCGCCACCGCCGGAGAAACCAAGACCCGGGTAAGGGTGTGGCAGGGCGTGGGATTTTTGATTGATTAAAGAGCGCTGGGCTATTCGCCAAGAGCTCGATCGCCCAACCCTATTTCCTCAAGTCCTTCCCCTCATCCCCCACCAGACAACTCACCTCGCCTTGGGCCCAGGCCTGGCAGGCTAGACGCTGGTTGGGTTGGGCTTTTAGGATGGTGAGGATGCGCTTTTCGGCGGAGAGCGGCTCGCTTAATTTATCGAAGCCGCTTTCAATGGTGACGATGCAGGTGCCGCAGCGGGCGTGGCCACCGCAGCGATGGTGAAGGTCCACCTCGGCCTTGGTGGCGATGGCCAGGAGGCTGAGTTCCCGCTCCAGCTGAACTTCGCCCGTGGACTTGCCTTTGAATGAAACCGTGAACATGGTGTCTCGCTAGAAAGGCGCCCAGGGTGGCACCACAACGATTGCGGGCGCTGCCACACTGGGCGAAACCCCATGTTAACAGGAGGTTCCCATGGCTTCAGATCGCCCTGTCCTGGCCATCACCGGAGGAGGCTCCGGATTGGGTGAATCCATGGCCCTGCGCTTCGCCGAAGGGGGCTACGACGTGACCCTGTGCGGCCGCCGTGAAGACAACTTGAAGAGTGTGGCCGCAAAGATCGAAGCCCTTGGAGGCAAGGCCCACTTCGCATCATTGGACGTGCGTGAAGCCGATAAGGTGCAGGCTTGGCTGGAGTCGGCCCGCCAGGCCTTTGGCCGTTTGGACGCGCTCATCTGCAACGCCGCGGGCAACTTCATCTGTCCCTCCATCGACTTGAGTCCCAATGGCTGGCGCAGCGTCACGAGCATCAACCTGGATGGAACTTTTTTCGCGTCCCAAGCCTTCGCCAAAATCCAAATTCGCGACCAGCGGCCAGGTTCGATCTTGAGCATCATCGCGGCCTACGCTTGGAGCGGCCAGCCGGGCACCATCCACAGCGCGGCCAGCAAGGCGGGCATCCTGGCCATGATGCGCACCCTCGCCGCGGAATGGGGCCGCTACGGCCTCCGCTGCAACACCATCGCGCCCGGGCCGGTCCACACCGAAGGCACCGACAAGAATTTGTGGAGCGTGCCGGGCGTCGTGGAAGCCGTGACCCGAAGCATTCCTATGGGCCGTCTTGGAAAAGCCCAGGACATCGCCGATGCGGCCTTCTTCCTGGCCTCCGCGCAAGCCAGCTGGATCAGCGGCGCCGAGCTCACCGTAGATGGCGCTCAGTGGCTCAACGGCGGCATTTTCGGATGGGATCCCAGTGACCTGGGTGGGGCGAAAACGGCGAAATAACTTACTCCGACCTGAGCGCGTCCAGGGGCTTCGCGTTCAAGGCCCGCCACGAGCCCAGCAGGCCCACCGCGGCGGTGAGGGCGGAGGCTAGGAGCAGCAGCAGCGGAGCAGCCAACGGATTAGGGTTGGCGGGCAATTCGAGAACTCTTTTCGCGTAGAGGTCCGACAGGATTCGCGCCAGGGCTCCCGCGACCAGGGCCGCGCTGCCGCCCAGCAGCAGGAATTCCCAAAGCAGGCTTGCCAACAAAGTTTGATGGGAGGCGCCCAGGGTTCGGAGTAGCGCCAGATCCCGCTGACGGCCCAGCCGGCCCGCCAGCAGACTCGCCGCCAGCACCAGCAGGCTCGATGCGAGCATGAGGACCGCCAGGGCGCGGGCCACCGTTGAGATGAGATCCAGCACCCGGCCTACTTTCTTCGCTACCTCGGTGACATCGATGACCGTGATGTTCAGAAAGGTCCGCGAGACTTCCGTCTGGATGCGCGCGCGGGTAGCCTCCCCATCCGCTTCGAGGGCTACTAGATCCAGGCGGGGCGCGCCTTCCAACAATGAAGGATGCATCACGATGAAGAAGTTAGGGCGCATCGTCTGCCACAGGACTTTGCGCAGGGACGTGATCCGGCCGCGCACCTCTTGACCCTGGACATCGAAAGTGACTTCATCGCCGAGCTTTGCCTGGATGCTCTGGGCGAAGAATTCTTCCATGGAGATTTCCGCGTGAGGGGATTTCACGTCCTCCCAAAAACGCCCCGCCACCACGGTCTCCCCTTCTTCCAGCGCGGCGCGGTAGGTGAGGTTCTGCTCCCGGGTTCGGAAGCCTTCCCGGCGTTCCTGGTCTTCGTTGCCCTGGCCATTGCCTTCGACTTTTGACGTGGCTTCCTGGATGGCGCGGCCATTGATGGCCTTGAGCCGTGCCCGCACCAGGGGCGCCACCAGAGGTTCGCGACCCGAGAGATCCCTCAGCATGGTTTGAAGCGCCGCGCTCTGATCCGCCTGTACGTCCAGGAAAAAGAGGTTGGGCCTATTGCCTGCCCCGCGCTGTTTCAGAATGGGGCCCACTAGGTCATCCTTGATGAAGGACGTGGCCAGCGTGAGAAAGATAGCCAGCCCCATCACCGCCATCATCAAGGCCGTGAGGCCGCGCTTGGCGCCCAGCTGCGCGAACCCGAGCTTCAGAGGCAGGGGCATCCGCAGCGCGAATCGGCCGTAGAGCCACAACATCAATCGCGTGGCCCCCATGAGCAAGGCAAAGAGCAGCGCTAGGCCCGCCACGGTGCCGAGACCCGCCGTGAGGCTCGGCGCATTGCGCACCACCAGCAGGGCCGCCACCAGCAATGCCAGCCCTGCGCAGACTCGAGTGATGCGCCGGTCGTGCGCGGGGGCGGCGGATTCCCGCAGCAATTCAACCGGTTTCACGTTGCCCAGCCGGAGCAAGGGCGGCAGGGCGGGGAGCAGCACCATCAGCACGGCGGCCACGGTTTCCAGCGGCGGTGGCCATGGCATCGCGCCTTTTTGGGCCGCGGCGGGGATGATGTCTCCGAGTGCCTTTGGAATGAAGATGGCAGCCGCGGAGCCCAGGCCGAAACCCAAGACCAGCGCGGTGCCCACCAGAATCAAGGTGAGTGCGCCAAAAATGAGAATGGGCGAATGCGGAGATGCCCCAAGGCAGCGTAGGATGGCTGCGTCGCGTCGCCGTCCATCCAGAAAGGCCGCAAGAATGGCCCAGGCGCCCAGCAGCGCGAGCAGCAGGGTGAAGAGGCCCAACTGCTGGATGAAGCGGTTCAGATTGCGGATGGGGCGGGCCAGGGCCCCGCTGGCTTCCTCGTGGCTCTGCACCCGAATGGAAACGCCCGCGCCCTCACCCAGAGCGCGCACCTGCGCACGCAACTTCGGCATCAGGGTTTCAAGCTTCGCGCCGGGTTTCAGGGTCATGAGCAAACGCCCCGTCATGCGTGAACGCTGGGTGAGAAGGCCCAAGGATCGAGCGGTGTCCAGACCCATGTGGACCCGCGGCCCGAGGGTGAAGGCCGACGCCTGACGGGATTCATCTTTGGCTACGAGGCCGCGCAGGGGAAGATCGCCGGTGCCAAGACGCAGGGCCATGCGCCGGGCGGGCCATTCACCCGCGGACACCGTGGGATCCGCGAGGACCAGGTTCCAACCCTGGGCGAGAATCGGCTCCACGAATAAGCCCTGGTCCAGGGAATGTCCCCCGGTGATCTCCAACGCCCCCACCAGCGGGTAGCCCGGACCCGCGGCGCGGACTTCCACCAGTTTGGAAGGGAGGCCCGGCACCGAGGCCATGCTCGCGAAATCGTAAACTAGGCAGGCGCGATTCACTTCCGGAAGGGCCCGCGCCTTGGCCGCGAGAGCTTCGGGCATCTGGCCTGTCGAAGAAAGAGCCGCATCTCCGCCAAGGATGGAGCGGCTCTCGGCGTGAATGCCGCCCAGCACCCGTGCGGAAAATCCGTAGGTAGCTGAAAAGGCCGCGAAACCAAGAGAAAGGCAGAGCGCAATGAGCAGTAAGCGGCCCTTCTGCCGGGCCAGCTCCCGGCCCACCATGCGCCGGGTGAAAGAGCCCTTCATGCAGCGCCTTCCACGAGTCGGCCCTGCTCTAAGAACAATTGGCGATCCAGCCGCTCCGCCAAGTGCGGGTCGTGGGTCACCAGCAGAAGGGTGCTGCCAAGGTCTTTGTGGAGCTCCAAAAGGAGTTCGAATATTTTCGAAGCATTCACGCGGTCCAGGCTGCCGGTGGGTTCGTCGCAGAGCAGGATCTTGGGCTTGGCCACGATGGCCCGAGCGATGGCCACGCGCTGGCATTCCCCGCCGCTGAGCTGGCCCGGAAGATGCTCGACCCGACCCTCCAAGCCCACCCTGGAAAGGGCTTCCCGCGCGGCTTTCAAGGGTTCCTTCAGCCCCGCGATCTCGGCGGCGATGACGACGTTTTGAAGCGCTGAAAAATGTTGAAGGAGATGGAAGGCCTGGAAAACGAATCCGAGATTTTGCGCCCGGAAGCGGGAGAGTTCGCTTTCACCGAGCCCTCCCAAATCCTGGCCGGCCACCTTGACCTGCCCGGCGCTGGGCTGGTCCAGACCCGCCAGCAGCGCCAGCAAAGTGCTCTTGCCGCTGCCGGAGGGGCCTTCGATGGCGGCGGAAAGACCCGCCGGGAGCGAGAAGGACAGCCCCTCCAGCACGGTCAACCGCTCGCCAGAGGGGGATTTAAAGGTCTTGGAAACATCGCGCAGCTCGATCACAGAACAAGGGTAACGGAAGGATGAATCCTGGGCACCGCCCATGAGATTCTTCAGGGATGCGCAAGATGACGACCTTTGCCACCCTCTTTGCCACCCTATTGTTGTCCCAGGCCTGTGAGCGGAAGGTGCCACTGGCTCCAGCTCTCGCGTCGCCTGGGGTTCCATCGCCTGCCCAGGTTCCAGCGGAGGTCAGCCATCGGCTGGTCTTTCTCGGAGACAGCCTGACTGCGGGCTATGGATTGCCCTTGGATCAGTCCTTTCCATCCCTCATCGAGGCTCGCCTTCGCGCCGGGCATCGTCCCTGGAAGGTGGTGAACGCGGGTGTCTCCGGCGATACCACTGCGGGCGGATTGGCTCGCCTCGATTGGATCTACAGGCAGAAGGTGGATGTTTTGGTGGTGGCCTTGGGAGCCAATGATGGCCTGCGCGGAATTCGCCTTGAGGAAACCGAAAAGAATCTCCGTGCCATCCTGCGCAGGGCGCAGAAAGAAGGGTCCCGCGTGCTGCTGGCGGGCCTCTGGATGCCGGATAATTTCGGGGTTGAAGCTCAGCAGCGCTTCAAGACCCTTTACCCCAGACTCGCCTCGGAGTTTCATGTGCCGCTCCTGCCCTTCCTGTTGGAAGGCGTGGCCTTGAGGCCAGAGCTGAACCAAGCCGATGGAATCCATCCCAATGCGAAGGGGGCACGGGAAGTGGCGGACCACCTTTGGGAGAAGCTGGGACCACTACTCGCTGAAACTCAATGAAATAGGTCCTACCGGATTTCCCTGCCTTCTGTGTTCTGCTTTTTGGGCTGAGAGCTGCCGATAATCAGTAAGGTCTATGCTTCAGTATCGAAATCGGAGCCTTCATGCGGTGGTTGAAGCGGATCGTCTTGGTCCTGGTGGCGGCCCTGGGAATCGGCGCTGCGGGCGCGTGGTGGATGGTCCATCGCCAATTGCCGGACACCTCGACGCCCGCGATTCCTGGCCTTGCCAACCGGGTCCAGGTGGTCTTCGATGGCCGCGGCGTGGCGACCATCCGCGCGGGTTCTTATCTGGACGCCTTTCGGGTTCAGGGCTACCTGGCCGCGCGGGAGCGGCTCTTCCAGATGGAGCTGCAGCGCCGTGCCGCCGATGGACTGCTCTCGGAAATCGTGGGACCCACGGCATTGCCTTTGGATCGCACCCATCGCGCCTACGGGTTTCATCAGGTGGCCGAAGCCGCGGCACCCCTGTTGCCCGAGGATGAACGTGAAGCCCTGGAAGCCTTCTCGGACGGCGTGAACGCCTTCATCCTGAGCCACCCGGATCGGTGGGGCCTGGAGTTTCAGCTACTGGGTTTCAAGCCCCGGTCATGGACCCCGGCGGACTGCCTCAAGGGGCTGTTGCTGATGCATGAGGACCTTTCCAGCACTTGGCGCGCGGAGCTGCGCAATGAGGCGCTGAGGGTGTTGCCGGAAGCTCAAAGGAGGGCCATCCAGCCCGTGGCGACGGACTGGGATCAGCTCATCATCCCCGATGTGGAAGCGCCGAAGCTGGACGCGGAAATGCTCTTCCGAGCCCAGCCCCTCCTGAAGGTCGCCAAGCTGCCAGGTCTGCCAAAGGATGTGCTGGGACTCGGTGTCATGGCCGGGGAGCGGAATCCCGCGATCGGCTCCAACGCCTGGGTGGTGAGCGGAAGCCGGACGGTCAGCGGCAGACCCATCCTGGTGAACGATCCCCACTTGAATTTATCGAGCCCCGGCATTTGGCTGCCCCTTCGCATCGAAGTCGGGGACCGCTTCGTCGAGGGCGTGGCGCTGCCCTTCCTGCCGGGCATCACACTCGGCCGTAATCAGGCCATCGCGTGGGGTTTCACCAATCTTGGAACGGATGTGCAGGATCTCTACCGCGAAAACGCGAAGGGCGAACGCATCGAGGACATCCCCGTGAAGGGCTTTGCGTCGGAGCGTTTCCGAGTGCCGGTGGGCGTCCATGGGCCCCAGGTGAGGCCAGGCTACAGCCTCAAATGGGCCGCGCTAGACCCCGCCAATATGCGGATGCCCATGACCAAACTCATCCGGGCCACGGACTGGGAGAGCTTCAACACCGCCTGCGATGGATTTTTGGGACCGGCGCAGAACATCGTCTACGCCGATGCCGAAGGCCACATCGGATACCGCGCCACGGGACTCATGCCCATTCGCAAAAAAGGCGACGATGGCTCCTTGCCCATGGACGGCAATGATCCAACCAATGACTGGCAAGGTTTCGTGAGCCAGGCGGAAATGCCGCGGGTGCTGGATCCGGCTAAGGGCTATTTGATCACCGCCAATCAGCGGATCCTGGGCAGCGGATTTCCCTACCCGGTGGCCACGCGCTGGGCCAGCCCCGTGCGGGCCAAGCGCATCGCCGAGCTCATCGAAGCGGGTGGAAAGCTGGATCGCGCGGGGGCTGAGCGTATCCAATTGGACGTGGTTTCCCTGGAACATCGCGAATTCATGAAGCTCGCGGCGCCCCAGCTAGAGCGCGAATCTCAGGCCCGTTTTCAGGCCTGGGATGGCGTGGCTGGTGCGGATTCTAAGCTCTTCCTGGAAGCGGAGCTGTTGAAGAAAAATTTTCGTGCGGAACTTCTGAATCGCATCCTGCGGGGCAGCGGTTGGGAGGCCGACAGTTTCAGTTCTGATACGGGCGATGCCCTGCTGCGAGAGGCGCTTCGAGTGGATCAGGAGGCCTGGACCCGCGCGGGAATTGGTGACAAGGGCCAGGCCTTGGCCGAAGCCCAGCGCCAAGGGATGAAGCAGTTGAAGGGGGGCTCGAAAACCTGGGGTGAGCGCAACCGCTTGGACATTCAGCATCCCGTGGGCCGCGCCGGAGGATTGCTGGGCTGGTTCTTCAACCCACCCAGGCAGGCTCAAAGCGGCGCCAATCACACGGTGCGCGTGGCTCAGCCAGATTTTGGCCAGAGCATGCGTTTTATTTTGGATTGGGGGGATCCCGAGGGCGCCACGCTGGTGGTGCCCCTGGGCGTGAGCGGCCACCTGGGTGCCAGCCACCGCCACGATCAGCAGAAGGATTGGCTGAAGGGCGATCCGGCGGGTCAGAAGACGAAGCTCAAGCAGGATGCAAGCGGTTCCGGGATGCTGTTTCAAAATTAAACCTGATCACCAAGGATTCGCATCTCATTTATCTCCAGATAAATTGGGCGTTTGAGATGAAGTCAGCAGAAAAACACTACGCGGAGGACGCGGAGAAGCGGAGGTTCGCGGAGCCGCTCATTTCGAGATCCGTCCTGCAGGGGCCGAGGATTCGGGCGCGGCCGATGACTCGCTCCCAAAAAGGCGATCAAGGCCGCGCCCGAATCCTCACCGCTTTGCGGTGATGCCCGCCAACGCGGGCGCCCCTGCGCGCAACGAACGAGCCCCTCTGCTTCCCTCTGATCTCCTCCGCTGCCCTCCGCGTGGTGCATTTTGATGAGGTTGGCCATTCGGCCGAGTTTCATTGGTGATTAGGAAATTGAAAATGACCTTGAAGTCCCGCGCCAAATGAAAAAGGGGCGCCAATGGCGCCCCTCGCGGGAATCAAAAAGCTTATTTCAGTGTTTCGCCTTCCAGCCGCATGGGCACGGCGCGACCCTCCCAAAAGCTCTTGGCTTTTTCGTAGGCCTGGCTAGCGCACATGCGGCCCATGGCGCGGCTGCGAACATCACCATCGAGAAAATGGATTCCGCCGTAACGGCGGGAGATGGCGGCCTCGTCAGCCGCAGCGCTGAAGGTGGCCCAGGTCAGCGTGACGTCCGCGATAGGGTTGGTGGGTTCTGCATGCAGGGTTTGAGCTTTGATGGTGACGGAAGCGCCGAAGGTATCACTCCCCGAAAATCGCTTCAGCACTTCCGCACCCGCAGCACTGAAGGCGCTATGGCCGGAGGTGTATTCGGGGAAGGGCGGGGTGGGGAAGTAGTCCGGCTGAAAGGGTTTCCAATTGGCGCCATCCATGGGCCCCACGCCCAGGCCCGCACCCTTCCAGCCCTGGATGGTCTGACCGTTGTACATGGCACGGATGGCGGTGACAGGCCGGCAGTAATCGTAGTAACGCTTCGCCTC
The DNA here is from genome assembly GCA_025350765.1 of Holophagaceae bacterium. GTDB lineage: Bacteria > Acidobacteriota > Holophagae > Holophagales > Holophagaceae > JANXPB01. The sequence continues at coordinate 22,145 of JANXXC010000068.1, forward strand.
CCAACAGGCGATGGCCGCGTCATGGATCGCGTTGGTGAGCGCGAAAAACATCTTGGCGTCGTCATCCAGGGAGTGATGATCCCGGGTGCTGATGTACTGGGCGAAGAGATTGAAGTGGCCCGGCGGCAATTCCGAATTGGGTCCATCCGCCCAGTATTCGGCGATGCACTTTTGGGTGTCGGTCAGATTGGCTTGCAGGGTGATGGCCTCGTCAATCTGCGTTTTGAATGCGGGATCTCCCCAGGCCAGTGGCGGTACGGGGCGGAACTGGGCGCCGCTGGCCATGGCGAAGGGCAGGACGTTGCCCCAATGGGGCGCGATGAATTTCGGCGTCACGGTGACCCCGGCCTGATTCACGAAGGTGAGGGGCTGCCACCGGCCTGGATTCGGGATGCCCGATATGGGCGTCGGTGTGGTCACGGCCGTGGCGGGATTGACGGGCGCGTAACCCGTGTAGTCCGCGTAGGCGCCCGCGCCGGGATTCAAGTCTCCCAACTGATTCGATCCATCCACGTGGCGCAGGGCCAGCACCGCCGCGGCAGCCACGTTCCCAATCCCCTGCGGGGTGCTGCGATCCGTGGAGGTATCGGCCGGGTCGTAACCCATGGTGGTCATGAGTTGATCGAATTTGGCCTTGTTGGTGGGATAGAGATCCACCAGCGCGCGATAGGCCGCGTAGCTGATGGCCTTGCTCTTGCGGCCCGGCAACTGCTCCTCGGTGGGACGCCGCAGGCTACCGCCATACCTAGTGCCATTGGCCGTGGGAGAGTAGGCGGCCCAGGCATCGTACATGCAGGTGTGGACGATGGCCAGGGCCCGGGCGGTCATGGGCGGGCCGGGCTTGGTGTCGCGGATGGCCTGGAGGGCTGTACTGTTCCATTGGACAACGACGTTGGCGCCCGCGGGCACGGGCGGATCCGTGGGACCCGCGGGCGTGGCGTTCACGGTGGTGGTCTTGCTGCCAGAACACCCAACTCCCAAGAGAAGGCCCGCCAACAGGCTGGCGTGGAGCAAGAAATTTTTAGGCATGGGTCCTCCGAAAGGAATGCGATCGAGAATCAGCTCAAGGCGCGCCCAAGCTGACTTTACGGGCATCCGTGGAAAAGGGTAGTTGTCTCCA
>JANXXC010000017.1 GCA_025350765.1 Holophagaceae bacterium
CCTGGATTGGAAGCAGGTGGTGGACTTGGACCGCAACATCCGCGACGGTGTCTTCCGGGTTTATGGCTACCAGATGCCCAACGGTGGCTGGGGTTGGTACGCGCCTGGAGATTTCGGCGTGGATGCGAACCCCCACACCACGGGCTACGCCATCCGCAGCTTCGCGCAGATGAAGCGCATGGGCTACGACGTGGACGAGGGCGCCTACCGCCGGGGACGCATGGCGGCCCTGCGCCTCTATGGCCAGGTAGCCCGTCAGGCGGATGAAAAGGAAATGACGAAGGAAGAGCGCGGAAAACTTTTTGATCCACAAGGCGACGCGGCCTTCCTGCTCATGTGCCTGGCTTCCACCGAGGAGCCCATCGGCGGCATGGTGGACAGCGCCGCGGACAAAGTTTTGAGTGGCAAATGGAAGGGCGGGCATGTGCTCGCGATGGTCTCCTTGGCCGCGGCGGAAACCCGGCATCCCAAGACCGCCTCGCTGCTGGCGAAGCTGGAACAGAGCGCGACGCTGCGCGGTGGCGTCGCCAACTGGGGCTCCACGCCAGAAAGCTGGCATGGCTATCTCGGCGGCGAACTGGTGCCCACCGCCACGGCATTGAAGGCTTTGTGTCTTGGGAAGCCGCAGAGCCCGCTCATCCGCAGCGGCGAAGCCTTCCTCTCCACGCAATACCAGGGCTATGGCTGGTACTCCACCTGGAGTACCTCTCAGGTGGTGGATCTCGTGCCCTACCTTGGAAAGACCAGGGCGCTCAATTGGGCGGGCTCGGACCTCAGCGCGACGATTCAAGGGGGCCCAACTTGGAGCTTCAAGACCATGGAGAAGCCATCGCTGAAACGTTGGGGCACCAAGGAACCGCGAGCCGGCTTCTATCCCATGGACGCGCCCAAGGCGGTGAGTGTGAGCGCCTCGGGTCATGGCGTATTGGTGTGGACCTACGCCTACCAGGTGCCCGGCAGCGCCAACGCGCCGGAGCTGGCGGAATCCAGCGCGCCTCTGCGGCTCGCCCTGAACCGAAAAATGTGGCGCTTGAGAACACCTCAGGAAACCGGAAACGCCAACCAGGGTTGGGTTCGGCAGCCTTGGACGGGCACGCTCAAGCAGGGCGAAGAGGCCTGGATGGAATTGGAGCTGGGATCGAACCAAAGCGCCGACTATGCGGTGCTGGAAGTGCCTATCCCCGCGGGTCTCGAGCCCACCGTGAAACTCGAAGGCTTCGTTTTGGAAGGCCACGGCTACGCGGAGAACGACGCCACGAGTGAGAACTGGATCAAGCCGCGCATCGAGGTGCGCGCCGACAAAGTGACCTTCCTTTTCCCTCAAGTGTGGAGTTGGTATCGCCCGAAGGTGCGCATCCTGCTGAGAGCGGGCATGGCGGGCAGCTACAAGCTGCGCCCCGCCAAGTTGAGCCTCATGTCCAATGAAACCCGCTGGGCCACCTGCGATGGCGTGGCTCTGCAAGTGACGGAAGGAGGTCGGAAATGAGAACGGCCATCCTCTTGCTTCTGCCCGCATTTTTAGTGGCGGCGCCGCAAACGAAAACAAAGAAGCCCAAGCCGGCGATCTATGTGCCGGACCCTAAACAGTGGCGCGTGGAGCTGAAGCCTGACCTTGGGGGCTGGCAGAGCGAGACCCACCCGCTCATCCGCATCAAGGTGGTGGATCCTCATGATCCCAATCCGCCGAGCGACGAAGAGGAGCGCCCGGTCTACGATGGCGACTTCGAAGGCGAGATGGAGGAGGCTCCTGAAAAGAGCGCGGTTCAACTCCGGAAGGAGCGTCTGGAAAGAGAGTCCGAAGAAATGCGCAATGCCTGGCGCGAGCGTAAAGCCATGATCTGGTTTAACGGCCAAGCCCAGCCCATCACCTTGAGCGTGGGCCGCAGCTACCCCCTGAATCTGGATGCGGCCAATGGCGAAAATCGGATCGAGGTCTTCATCCCGGACGCGGAGAAGCGCGTGGTGCGCACCTGGTGGGTATCGTCGAGCCGAACCCGTCTCCGGGTCTCCAAGATCCTCAGCGAAGAACCCTATTCCGGAAATCTCGAAGTGCTGGAGCCGGGCGGAGAGTTGGCCACGCCGGGCCGCCGCACCCCCAGCGGCGGCATATGCGGCTGGGGTGGCGAGTACACCCATTCAACCCCGCCGCCGGGCACCTATACCCTTCGCTGGACCGGCGGATGGCGCGGCGCCAAGCCCTGCCGCATCACCGTAGAGGCCGTGCTGGATGGCGGCACCGATCAGGAGCGCCGCTGGCGCTTCGAGCGCGTCATGCTCCCGGGAGCGGGGCCAGTGACGCTGGGGACCGTGGACGTGGAGGACTGATTCGGATTCGCACTCAAAAAAATTAGCCACAAAGTTCGCAGAGATCACAAAGAACCCTTTGTGTACTTTGCGCCCTTTGCGGCTGATTCAATTTTTGCCAGTTTCGCGACGCCGCAGGACTTTTCGCGTGATTTCGCGGTGGGTTTTTTGGCGGTGGTTCTTTTGTAATCACACATTTATTCGTATTTAATCGAACGCGAATTGAGATCAACCACGATCTGCCACTTCCCGCTTGATGAACTCAATTACGTCATTGGTATCCGTGCCCGGCTGAAAAATTTCCCGCACGCCCTGGGCCTTCAGAGCAGGGATATCTTCGTCGGGGATGATGCCGCCCGCGAAGATCAGCACATCGTCAGCGCCCTGTTCTTTGAGTAACCGGATGATCTCGGGGAAAAGCTGATTGTGGGCGCCGCTGAGGATGCTGAGGCCCAGCACCGCCGCGTCCTCCTGCACCACCGCCGCGGCGATCTGGACCGGGGTCTGGCGCAGGCCTGTGTAGATCACTTCCATTCCCGCATCCCGCAGGGCGCGCGCGATGACCTTGGCGCCGCGGTCATGCCCGTCTAAGCCGGGCTTGGCGATAACCACACGGATGGGGGTTTGGGACACGGCGACTCCTGCAACCTTTCATTTCAACCCAAAGCCGCCAAGGCGCAAAGCAGAGATGGAAAGGCCGCCGATTTTAGGTGCCCACCACCGCTCGTACCGCTGTGAGCGCCTTGTCAACATCTTCCGGCGTGTTCATCAAGCCCGCCGACAACCGAACATAGCTCACCGCATACGGACTGCTGCTGGCGATGATTTTGCGCGCGAGCAGTTGGTTGACCACGTCCTCGGGTTTCTTGCCCTCGATCTCGAAGCAGCAAATGCCCGCGGAGAGTGCCGCGGCGCGCGGTGTGTGCTGTTTTACTTTCGCCATCGAGGCGAGGCCTTGCTTGCATTGGTCGTTGAGACTGCGAATGCGCTCGGCGACCCGCGCACGGCCGATCTTTTGATGCATGCGAAAGGCCGCGCCCATCGCCCATTGATGCTCGAAGGCTTGGAAACCACCCGGCGATACGCGGTCGGCGGTATTTGGTCCTCGCGGCAAGCGGCCTTCGCTCCAAGCGGCGTAAACCTCCTTGCTTGAAAACGAGGGAACCAGTGGTTTGATCCGCGCCCAATTCTCAGCGGTTGCCCAGACAATGCCGGTACCGCGCGGCGCGAATATCCACTTGTGGGTGCCGGCGCAGAAAAAGTCGCAACCCATCGTGGCGATCACTTCGTCGGCGACGCCGATGCCGTGGACGCCGTCCAGGACCAGCAGTACGCGATCCGAGGCCGCCCGGGCGCCATTGACTTCCTTTAGCGCATCGGCGATCTGGCGAACCGGCAGGCGGATGCCACTGCTGGAATGCACCCAGGTGATGCCGAGCACACGCGTCTGCGGCCGGAGCGCACCGCGGATGCGAGCGACGATTTGATCAGCGGACGCGGTCGCTGCTTCATCGAAGAGCTTGATCTTCCGCACCGAGGCGCCGTTGCGCTCGGTGGCTAGCCGGATCGTTTCGTGATGGGAGAAATGATCGTGCGTGGTGGTCAATATCTCATCGCCGACTTTTAGCGGTAGGCCGTGATAAACCAGGGAGAGCCCGGTGGTCGTGTTCGCGGTCAGCGCGATTTCTTCGGGACGGCCGCCAAGATACTCGGCCACATCCGCACAGACCTTATGCTGCAAGTTCTCGGAATCCGATTCGAACATGCCTTGCTCGACGACGAGAAACGGACTCTCGTCGAGCGCTTTGCGGAATCCTTCAATCGCGGAACGCACGGGCTCGGGATGCGAGACGATATAAAACCCGGACAGATGCACGTAATCCGGCGATAGACGAAATTGCCTGCGAACCTGATTCCAATCGCTCAGCTTCGGCGTCGGCGGCGTGTTCGCCTGCACCGCCGCCAACAGGTCGCCGGGCAATAGGGTGACTCCCAGCGCAGTGCCATTGGCGGCCAGAAACGCGCGTCGTGTGAGGTCCATGACATCCTCCCTTGGGGTGATCGTGCCGCGGATGTTGGCATGATTCGGACGATATTGGTTGGAGTTTGTGCGTGAGTAACTGGAGCTGTGGATAGTATTGTTACTCTCGAAATCATCAGGAGATTGCTCATGCCCATCAACACGGGAAATACCGCGTTCATGCTGCTCTGTTCGAGCCTTGTGATGCTCATGACGCCGGGCCTAGCCTTCTTCTACGGCGGCTTAGTGGGCCGGAAGAACACCTTGGCCATCATGATGCAGAGCTTCGTGAGCCTGGGCTGGACCACGGTGCTGTGGATCGCTTTCGGCTACTCCATGAGTTTCGGCCCCAGTTGGCACGGCCTCATCGGCCATCCGGGCTACTACGCCTTCCTGAGGAACGTGACGCTCTCCAGCATGTTCACCCTGGGCGGCAACGACGCGGGCATCCCCCTCATCGTGCACGTGGCCTACCAGATGATGTTTGCCATTATCACGCCCGCCCTCATTACCGGCGCCTTCGCCAACCGCGTGACCTTCAAGGCCTACATGCTCTTTCTCACGGGCTGGCTGATCTTTGTGTACTTTCCTTTCTGCCACATGATCTGGCACCCGGACGGACTGCTGGCCAAGTGGGGCGTCCTGGATTTCGCCGGCGGCATCGTAGTGCACAACACCGCGGGTTTGGCGGCCCTCGCCTCCATCCTCTACGTGGGCAAGCGCAAGGTGGTGGAGAACATTCCCCACAGCGTGCCTCTCATCGCCCTGGGAACGGGCCTGCTCTGGTTCGGCTGGTACGGCTTCAACGCCGGCTCCGAATTCCGCGTGGATTCCGTGACGGCCTCCGCCTTTCTGAACACGGACGTCGCCGCCTCTTTCGCCGCCGCCACCTGGCTCTTCGTGGAATGGATGAACGCGAAGCAGCCCAAGCTCGTGGGCCTGCTCACGGGCGCCGTGGCGGGATTAGCCACCATCACGCCCGCCGCCGGTTACGTCTCCCCCGCGGTCGCGGCCCTCATCGGCGTGCTGGCGGGCGTGATCTGCTACTACGCCGTCGCGTTGAAGAACAAGCTGGGCTGGGACGACGCGCTGGACGTGTGGGGGGTGCATGGCGTGGGCGGCTTCATCGGCATCATATTCCTCGGCATCTTCGCCTCCAAGGCCTGGAATCCCAACGGGGCCGACGGCCTGCTCATGGGCAATCCCTCCTTCTTTATGAAGCAGTGCGCCGCCGTGGCCATCTCCTCCGTGTGGGCCTTCGGCTTCACTTACGGGATGCTGTGGATCATTGATCGCATCACGCCGGTTCGCGTGGAAACCGCAGATGAAGTGGTGGGTTTGGACGCGGGCTTGCACGGCGAAGAAGCCTACCCACAGGGGCTGTGAGCCGGATTCGCGAGTTCGCCATGCGACGCTTCTTCCCGTTCGTCTCCTTCGGAATACTCGGGCTTGCCCTGGCTGCCCAGACACCGCCTCCTGCCGCACCCTCTATAAAATGGCGGGGCTCACTTTGGGCCTCGGGGGTCACCCAGAATCGTGAAACCGGCGACGGCTCCTTGGTTTTCCGGCCCCTCGATGCGGGACAGAGCCAGGTCACCCTCGATGGCCTGATGTTGGGCGCTGACGTGACTTTCGGCAAAGGCTGGTCGGCCAAGCTCACGGTGCTGGCGGGTCAAGCGGGCAAGATCATCCAGACCTCCACAGGCGACACGGGCAGCGTGGCGGCGTTGGAAGCGATACTTCAATGGAGCGGCGAGAAGGACATCCTCCGAGTGGGCCGTATGCTCACCTTCATCGGCATGGAGTCCTTAGACAACGCTCAGGATGTCGCCGCCAGTCGAGGGCTGCTGTTCAGCTTCGTGGATCCCAACGGTCAGGTGGGCCTGAACTGGCACCACGCCTTCAATCCAAGCTGGAGCAGTGACGCGTGGGTGTTCAATGGCGAGGACCGCGTCAAGGACAACAATCACCGCAAGACCGCCGGGCTGGGCCTGACCTACAACCCCAAAGGATCCGCAGACAACTACCTGAGTGTGCATGCCTACCGCGGGCCTGAGCAGGACGGCCTGGGCACGGCGGCGAATTCAGTGGCGGAAAGCCGCCTGCGCGAGCGCCTCTGCGTGATGGGCCAAGGGATTTGGGGCAAGACAACCCTGCAAAGCGAGCTGGCCTTCGGCCGTGAGCGCTTTGCGCCCGGTGCCATCAAGGGTTCGCCAGAACAAGGCGTCACCGCCGCTTGGCGGGGTGTGGGGTTGATCCTGAAAGTGGAGGTGGTGCCGAAGTTCAGCTTCTTTGCCCGCGCCGAGTATCTGGAGGACGACAAGGGCGTGCGCCTGGCCTTTGATCCGAGCATCCGCAGCAGCCTCGGATTGGACGCGCCCCTCGCGACCTACATCGGAAGTTTGGGAGCGATGCTGAAGGCCCAGTCCTACTGCCTGGGCGTGGAAAAGAAGAAGGGCCCGGCCTACGCCCGCCTCGAGCTGCGGCAGGACCGCCTCAACGCCGACCTGAAGGACGCAAAGGGAAAGCCTTATCGGGATGGACTATCCGCCACCCTGAGCCTGGGGGCGAGCTTCTGAGGGGACACCGATACAAATCAGTGGGCGGTTGGCTTGGTTTGAGCGGGGATAGAAACGAGGCATTTGAAACACCCGCCCACTTTATGAATCCCGGAAATCCATGGCCGAAGTTTTTTTGTTTTTCATCCCCGTTCATCCCCGTTCATCCCCGGCTAAAAAAAGATTTTGCCGGGGAT
>JANXXC010000039.1 GCA_025350765.1 Holophagaceae bacterium
GCCGCAACGGCGTGGGCAAGTCCTCCCTGCTGAATGCCCTGTTAGACGGCGCCGCGGGGGTCACCGAGCCCTACGTCAAACTCGACGGCGGGACGGTGCGATGGGGCCACGAAGCGCAAGTGGGCTATTTCGCCCAGGATTTCCGTGAGAGCATCCCCACCGGTTGGACCATGCTCGACTGGCTGCGGCAATTTGATCCCGAGGCCACCGTGGAGCAGATCCGGGGCGTGCTGGGCCAGATGCTCTTTCGCGGTGAAGAAGGCACCAAGATGACCGAAGTCTTGTCCGGGGGCGAGGCCTGCCGATTGATGTTCTGCAAACTCATGCTGCAGAAACCCAACGTGCTGGTCTTGGACGAACCCACCAACCATCTCGATCTCGAAGCAGTGGTCGCGCTGAATACTTCACTGCAGAAATATGATGGCACCGTCCTATTGGTCACCCACGACGAGGATCTCATCGACGAAGTGGCCACCCGCATCTGGCACTTCGACGGAGATAAGATCGAAGACTTCCAAGGTGTCTACGAGGAGTATCTGGCGAAAGCTTGAGAAGGTCTCTCCATCCTCGCACTGCGACCATGAAAAGGGCCCCGCGAGGGGCCCTTTTCATGGTGTGCGGTGGGGCTTTACTTCTTTGAAGCCTTGGGGGCTTTAGGAGCTTTAGCCTTGGGGGCGGGTGCCGCGGCAGGAGCGGTGGCGTCAGCGGCTTTAGCCTTCTTGTGGGGGCCGCTAGCGCGGCTATTGTCAGGGGCCGTCTCGGTCTTGCCAGTCACGCGGAACTTGGAGCCATCCTTAAAGGTGACGTCCGTGCGACGGTTCATGGCTCGGCCTTCGCTGGTGTTGTTGTCGCCGACGGGCTCATCGAAGGCGTGGCCCTCGATCTTGGCCGCATCCAGGTTCATGCCGTGTTCCTTCAGCATGTGCGCCACGTTCTGCGCGCGCTTCAAGGACAGGGTCTCGTTCCACTTGCGGGAACCGCGGCTGTCGGTGTGGCCGATGACGGCCGTGACGTTCGGGTCCACGATGCTCTTGTACTTCTCGGCCCAACCCATGACCGCATCGGCGGCAGCCTTGGTGGGGGCGAACTTGTTGGTTCCGAAATGCACCGTCAGGGTCTGGATGTCCACCATCGGAGCGGGGGCCGCTTCAACGGGCTTGGCCTGGGTGGTTTCAGTCACAGGAGTCGGCGCGGCTTCCACAGGCGCGGGCTTCGTCTCAGTGACGGGCGCCGGAGCCGGCATTTCTTCCTTGGCCGGCACGGGGGCCATGGCCATGGGCTTGGCGCAGTTGCTATGGCCGAAGCGGATGCCGCCGATCAAGGCCACCTGGAAGGTGGGGAAATGGCCGCGGGTGAGGCTCTCGGGCCCCTGGACGCGGGAGCGAGTCCCGGCCGGGAAGGTGTTCGTCAACACCACCAAGTCCTGATAGTAGTTCTGGTCGTTGACCTCGACCTTGCCGAGGGCGCCGGCGACTTCCAGACCCAGGAAGGGCTGGGCGTTCTTGCCGTCGTCCCAGACGTAGCGAACCATGCCGCGCACCCAAGGGCGCCAGGCTTTGTCTTCGGTCGGCGTGCCGGCGGAACCGGTAGCGCGCAAGGAGTCAAAGCGTTCGTCCACGCCCACGCCCCACTCCCAACGACGCCGGGGCTCGTTGGAGCCGAAGCGGGCCATAACGCCGACTTCAGCCTGGGAACGGTGTTTCAAATCGAAAGGAGCCTTCTGGCCGTATTTGATGGTTATATCGCTGGGAGCCCGATAACCCGCGGAGAAGAGCACCGAACCCCACGACGTGCAGATGGGGTCGATGGCAAAGCGGATGCCGAAGCCCGTGCTCGGGTCAGCGCCGGCTTTAAATGAGCCAAGCGGGCCCTGAACCGAATGGCTGGCGTAGCTCATCTGGTCCAATTGCAACTGGACTTCCCAGGGCCAGCCCTTTGATGGAGTCTGGACACCGGTATCACCAGCGGCCGGAGCGGCGAACAGGCCTACCGAGGCACTGAGGGGAAGAATCCAACGCGAGAGTGATGCCATGCCAAACCTCCATTTTTTTTTATACTTCATGAGTGAGCATAGCTCCGTGCCGGGATGGGGACAAGGGTTTCCGAAAAAAACTTCTGAGCTAGCCAAGGTATCGGAGTTCAACAATTCCAGGCCAGCATTCGCGGAATGGAAACCCTTGGTTGACTTGGGATCCAAACCCTCGATCCCCGAAGGCAAAACCTGAATTCCTGGAGGTTTTCAGCCTGAATTGTATGACAGGCATGAATAATGTCCATATTCCGCGACTCTCCTACTTTCCAATCCCGCGAGAGCCCCAACTTCTGACGAGTCTTCCGCAAAGGCCCATCAGCGTTGGATTCCTGTGCCACTCGTGCGAGAATCTTTTCCTGGGATCCCGTAGCTCAGCTGGATAGAGCGTCTCCCTCCTAAGGAGAAGGTCGCGCGTTCAAATCGCGCCGGGATCACACTAACCGATTCTTCCATCAGACCGACACGACTACCCCCAGGTCAGCCAGGAAATTCGCTCCTGACCTCCCGCCGCGCCTTCGGCTTGCGATCGCGGATGGGGCCCTTGACTACCCCCATATCGCTCAGTCCCCCGGACTGTGCTCCCGCTCCCGCCGCGCCTTCGGCTTGCGATCGCGGATGGGGCCCTTG
>JANXXC010000072.1 GCA_025350765.1 Holophagaceae bacterium
CGCCAGGCGGCGCGCTTGAAAAAGCCCGTGAAAATCAGCAGCTACTCCTTCCCCACGGGACAGTGGACGGAGCTGGACCTTCGCCCCATCGGCCCTTCACCCTTGCCGGGCTTCCCGGACGCGGTGCTTTTCAAAGGTGAAGAACTCGAGGGCGCGAACCGCACCGATACCTCGGTATGGATCAGCCCCAGCCAGGGCGATCTCAGGCACATAGGCGAGCTCATGGGCCTGAGTCTGGTACTGCAACGCGCGGAATTACCGGCCCCTGAGGGGAGCGGCAAGGGCATGGACCATTTTTTTGAGCAGAGCTTGAGGACCATCCCGCAGCATCCCTTTCAGCCCTGGCTGCCCAAAGTGCAACTGCGCTGGAGCGGCTCCAAGCCCCTGCACCTTCCCGAGGACCCGCAGCAGCATCAAGTGAAGGCTAACCTCTTCACCTTGAGTCGCGCCGCGCTCCCCGGTGTGGAAGAGACCAAAGAGCTACCGGTCAAAGGCAAGGCTTCGAAGGAAGACGCGCCCTTTCTGGCGGCCACGCCCTTGGTGCCCTTCAATGATCCTGCCTTCGACGGTCTCATCTTCCGCATGAGAGCGCCTCAAGGCGCGAGTCGCTGGGAATTGGCCCAGCGCGTGACGGATTTCGTCTGGGAATGGATCACGGAGAAGGATTACACCGTGGGCTTTGCGTCGGCCCTGGAGGTCTGCCGAAATCCCCGAGGCGACTGCACCGAGCATGGTGTCCTCGCCGTGGCCCTCCTGCGCAAGCTGGGCGTTCCCGCTCGCGGCGTGGTGGGCTGGGTGGCGGCCGGCGAGAATCTCGGCCTCCATTTCTGGGTGGAAGTGAAACTTAAAAACCGATGGGTACCGGTGGACCCAACCTTTGACCAAGCGCCCGCCTCGGCCTTTCGCTTGAAGCTGGGCACCACGGATCTCGCGGACCTGGGCTCCGTAGGCTGGGAGGGGGCGGGCCAGGTTTTCGGCGGCGGCGACTGGAAGGTGGAAAAGCCCGATACCTTCGGGGATATCCGCATCGATGGCGATACCCTGCGCGCGCCGGATGGCACGCGCCTGCGTGTGAAGGGTTCCATCTGGAGCCTGGGTGCGGGTCTGAGACTCCATCACGAAGGCGGTGAGAGCGGCGATCTGAATATCGCGGCGCTGCCCCGCCCCTACGAAGCCCTGCTGGAAGGGGCAAGGCTTCTGCAAGTGGGCCGCTGGAGGGCCTGGTGGCAGCCCAAGGAGCAGAAGGTCTACGTGGATCTCGGGGACCGCCGCTGGCTGGAAGCAGAGCCGCTGGATGAACGAAAGGCCGCGGATTTCCTGGAGAAATTGATGGTGGAAAGCCCCGCCAAGTAAAGAACCGACGGTTGGAACCTTCCCGCTAAGGGCCTTTCCCGATCCGTGAGATTCTGGTGGATTGGAGTCTTGAAATGCCGGTCGCATTATCGCTGGTCAATGTCCGCAAAGCCTATGGCGCCCAGCCCATCCTGGACGGCCTGAGTTTCGGCTTGCAGGAAGGCCAGAAGGTGGGTCTCATCGGCCGCAACGGCGCGGGCAAGAGCACGCTCTTCAAGCTGCTCGCCGGCGTGGAAACGCCCGACAGCGGCGACGTGATCATCACCCAAGGGCTGCGGGTTGCGCGGCTCAGCCAGGAACCGGAATTCGCGGTCGGCGCGACGGTGCGCGAGGCCTTAGAAGACGCCCTCAGCGATCATCGCAAGCTCCTGGATCGGCATAGCGCGATCCATGAAGAACTGCATGGCGACGGGCTTGAAGGCTCCAAAGCCGATCGGCTCCACCAGGAATTGCACAACATCGAGCATCACCTCCATCACATGGGCTGGGACCTGGAACCCCGGTTGAAAGAAGCCTTCACCACCTGGGGCTTGACGGAGCCCGAAGCCACGGTGGAATCTCTCTCCGGCGGCTGGCGCAAGCGCGTGGCGCTGGCTCAAGCCTGGCTCAAGGATCCCGATGTCCTGGTGCTGGACGAGCCCACCAACCATCTGGATCCCGAGCAGGTGGAAAAGCTGGAGGCTTGGCTGCTCGGTTTTGAAGGCGCGCTGCTGCTCATCACCCACGATCGGCATCTCCTGGATTCCGTGGTGGAAAAAATGATTGAGCTGGAGGGCGGCAAGCTTGCGGTGTACGACGGCTCCTACAGCGACTATTTGTTACTGAAGGCCGATCAGGAATTCCGTGAGGCCCGCCTGACGGATCACATGCAGAACCGCCTGCGCCGGGAGATGGCTTGGCTGCGCCGCGGCGCCAAAGCCC
>JANXXC010000124.1 GCA_025350765.1 Holophagaceae bacterium
CTGTTGGCTCATAGCTCTTGGCTAGCAGCCCTTTCTTCCTTGCCCATGGGCAGTCCCATAAGGCCCCAGGCCAGGGCCGCCGCGAGCACCATGCGGATGACGAAAAACTGCGTGGAGAGACCGTGCACCTTGCGGTAGGCCATAACCTGCGCATCGTCGGGGGCCAGCGTTTCCACCGGCGCGGTCATTTGGGCCCGCAATTCACGGAGTTTCGGCGTGGCCAGGAAGGTGCTGGAAAAGGTGAGGAGCAGGGCCACCAGCGCCGCCGCGCTCCAGAGCCGCAGAGGACCGATGGGACTGGAATCCTCGATCTCGTTGAGCCACCGCCCTCCATAACTGAGCAGCAGCGCCCCCCCGAAGGCCACCCACGCAGCCAAATCCAGCCGCGCCACCATGGCGCCCGCGGCCCGTCCCGCCAGATCTTTCGAAGGGATCGTGGCGAAAAGGGCCGGAGCCATGAGGGCGGCGAAGCCCAGCGCCATGCCCAGCCAGAGCAGCAGCAACGCATAGGCAGCGGTGTCAAGGCGGCGGATATTTTTTTCCATGCTTCGAGTCTACGCGACTCTACGCGACTCTAAGCGACTTGATGCCCCGCGCGCCTCAGCGCGCCGAGAGCCGCGTCCAGCGCCGTTTCCCGCACCAACACGTAGTCCGTATCAAAAGTAGAGAGGGCAAAAATACTCAAGCCCGCGAGCGCCAAGGGATCGGCGAGGGAGGCCAGGATGCCCGTGAGGTTAAAGTCCAGGGGCCCGTGGATCTTCAGAGCTTTGAAGGGGCCCTCAGTGCGCAAACCCGAGGGCACCCGATCCGAAGCGCAAACAATGGAGAGTTCCTCGGGGGTCTGGGTGATGGACCACAAGGCCCCACCCCGGGCCCAGGCTGGCACCGGTTCATCGGGGTTCAGGCGCACCACCGCAAAGGATCCCTCAAGAAGATCCAGGTTCAGGCGGGGACTCAACGTTTGACTCCGAGAATCAATCCATCAGGCGTGGGAATGCAGACCGTCTCGAAGGCCTGGGCGGCTTCTTCGTGGCAACGGCGTACGGCGGCGGAGTCGTCACTCTGGTCCAGGAGTTGTCCGAAATAATAGGCGTTGTCCACCAGAAGAAGGCCGCCCTTTCTCAAGTTGGCTGCGGCCCACCTGCCATACACGTCGTATCTGCCCTTGTCCGCATCCAGAAAGACCGCGTCGAAGGGCCCCTTTGATTCGAACTTCGGCAAGGATTCCAGCGCCTGGCCCACCAGAACCGTGACCAGGCCTGAAAGCCCTGCGGCGGCGATGTTCTCGCGGGCCACGGCGGCGTGTTTTTCTTCCAACTCCAGGCTCCACACATGGCCGCCTGCAGGAAGGGCCTTAGCCATGCGGATGGCGGAATAGCCCGCCAGAGTGCCGAATTCCACGACCCGGTTCGCCCCCGCGAGCCGCAGCAATATCGTCAGCAGCTTGCCTTCGCTCATGCCCACCTGGATGGCGGGAATGCCGTGCTGCTCCGGTGCCGCGAAAGCACGCGCTAGACCCGCGTCGTGGCCCGCGTGGAGCCGGTTCAGATAGTCAAGGATCTCGGGGCTGTCATAGCGATGGCCTTGGCGGGAATCATGGTCGGACACAGCTCACCAATCGCTATACGGCACAGCATCTTCGCTGATGTCCTGGCTACCGCTGCGGATGTTGAAGATGCCGGGTTCTGCTTCGGGCTGGTCCGGGTCAGCGGATTCCATTTCCGTTCTCCAGGTTTCGGCGGAACTGGTCATGGGGTCCTTGGGCAGCTCCCGCACGTAGCCCTTGTCTCGAAGCTGCGCCAAGCTGGATGGGTAGCGGCCGCGATCCGCGTGGAATTGCTCCAGGGCGTGGCGGATCTGGAAGAGGTTCTCCTTCAGCACCGCCTCCTTCGCCACTTTGGTGCTATGGCGGTATCCCACCATGCCGATGGTCGAAAGCAGCGCGATGATGGTCATCACCACCAACAGCTCCATGAGCGTGAAGCCGCGCTGGAAGGCACGGAAACCAGTGGCGATTCGCGGGGCTCTGGACAGGGAAAGGCGCATGAAACCTCAGGGCGGCTGGGTGGGCCGCGCTATTAACTTAGCACGGCGGCCCTTGTTGGATGCGCCCGGGAGCCCGTGGGTTTCCTGATCCGGCGAGGACTAGGTCAGCAAGGGCAGCAGGAGCGCCCCGGCAGCCAGGGCCGCCATGATCCGCCAAATGGTTTCAGTCCGCCGCGACATAGACGCCTCAGAGAAAGTGCTTCAACCAAGGAGCCATCCAAGACCCCTTGGGTTTAATTTTGAAAAAAGGACGTGGAATTATTGAATTAATTTCCAACTACTGGCGCGGAGTGTGCGTCCAACCAGGAACCGAGGTCGGGATGACCGATGACCTGATGTCTCCGAAAGTCGCGGTGGCCGCGAGTTTGGCCGCCACCCTGGTGGTGGCATGGCTGGACTACGCCACGGGCCTGGAGCTTGGGGTCTCGGCCCTGTATCTGCTCCCCGTCCTCTTGGCGGCCTGGTTCGCGGGATGGCGCTGGGCTGTGGCCTTGGCACTCCTCAACGCCGCAGCATTGAGCGTGGTGAACACCTTGTCAGGCCACCTCTACAGCCATCCATTCTACCAAGGGTGGGAGTTGCTCAATCACGCCCTGGTCTACCTCTCGGTTGCGGTGGCCGTGGTCGCGCTCCGGCAGGCCCTAGGCCGTGAAAAGGCGCTGAACCTGGAACTCAACTGGGCCATCGAGGAAGTCGGAGAGCTGAAGGGCCTCCTACCGGTTTGCGCTTGGTGCCACAAAGTGCGCGATGACCAAGGCTACTGGGGCCAGCTCGAAACCTACATCGAAGCCCGCACCCACGCCAGTTTCACCCACGGCATCTGCCCCGACTGCCAAGTCACGGTCATGGCGGAACGAAGGGGAAATACAGGCGAGCAGCCTGCCCTCGAAATCACACCTCCTCCGCCGTCACCTTCCAACTGATCTCTTCACGCGGAATGAGCGCGGGCCAATAGGCCACGATTTCTGCGGCCTTGGGACGGCCTCCAGCGAAGCCTGTGACGCCCGCGGGCCCGGCGGTGACCAGGGGCGCCAGTTCTCGGCCAAAGCGCTCGACCTTTTTCTTATCGCTGTCTTTCACGCTGAGGCGAAGCACGATTTCCGCAGGCTCGGTCGGTTCGAAAGCGATGCCCTTGTGGACGGTGGAACTGCCCAGGTATTCGGCGTCGGTGTGCTCGTACACACAGCCTGCGGCCGCCAATCGTTTCCACACGATGTCGGCGCAGAGGTGGGCCTTTTCGAGGGCCCTAGGGCCACACAAGGTCAGCTGCCCCGTCGCTTTGTAGCCCTTCAAGTAGGCGCCGCTAACTTTGAGAAAGGGCGTCCGGGGCAGGCCCGTGATACCGCTCACGGCCACGCGATCCGGGCCCTCCTGCCGCACTTGAATGGAGGTGAAATCGGCCACCACATCCGGCGTGATGTAGGCCTTGGGGTCGCCCATCTCGTAAAGCAACTGCTCGCTCACGGTGTCCACCGTGACCATGCCGCCGCTGCCCTCAGGTTTCGTGATGATGAAGGTGCCGTCTTCGGAAACTTCGGCTATGGGATAGCCCACCTTCCAGAGTTCAGGCACTTCCCACCAGCGCGTGAAATTACCGCCGGTGGCTTGGGCTCCGCATTCAAGAATGTGGCCCGCGATGGTGCCTGCGGCGAGACGATTCCAATCATCTTCGGCCCAACCAAATTCATGGATGAGTGGCGCCAGGGTCAGACCCGGATCCGTGCAGCGGCCCGTCAGCACGATGTCTGCGCCGGTGGCCAGCGCGTCCACCATCGCCTGAGTTTGCAAATAGACATTGGCGCTGATGATGTCTCGCTCGGCATCAAAAAGGCCTTCGCCGCTGTCCATGTTGGCGAGTTTTAATCCCTTCGCCTTGAATTCATCCAGGCGATCCAGCACGTCATCACCGGTCACCGTGGCGATCTTCAATCCTGTGACGCCCAGCTTTTTGGCCACATCCAGAATGGCCGTGCGACAGGCCTCGGGATTCACGCCGCCGCCATTGGCGATGACGCGGATCCCTTTTTCCTTGATCATCGACAGGGTGCGCGCCATGAGGTCCACGAAGTCTGTGGCGTAACCCAGGTTCGGGTTCTTGCGCTTCTGCTTTTGCATGATGGAAAGGGTCACCTCCGCCAAGTAGTCCAGGGTCAAATAGTCGATCTTCCCGTATTCGATGAGGCGCACCGGGGCATCGATGCTGTCCCCCCAGAAGCCCTGGCCATTGGCGATGCGGATAATTTTGGACATAGGAACTCCAGGTTTCATTCTAACGGTGCTTGATCGCCCTTAACTGGTCCAATCGGAAATGTGGGAACTGGTCCAATCAAAATGGCCCGAAGCGCCTACCTTGTTCCGTCATGTCTAAGGAGATCCCATGCGACGCATCCTTCTCGCTCTTTTCTTCGCGCCGGTCCTATCAGCCCAAGCGGTGGTGCCCGCCCATAATCTGGTGACCTTTCGCCGTCAGCAGGCCTACGGTTCCACCAACTACACCTGGTCCCAATTCCAGGATGGCGCCATCGTCCAGGCCTTCCCGGTGGCCTCTCCCATCACCGTTCCGGCAGGCCAGCATCTGGTGGTGACGGGCATTCGCTATTGGTTCACGGGCGCTTCGGGCGGAAATATCTACTTGGGGCAGTCGTCGGGCGGGAACGTGAACAACGAATACCTGAAGCTGCTGACATCGAGTTCCAACGGGTCCTTGACCACCCAAGAGGGCTCTGAACATTTCACCAACGGCATGTCCTTCGCGAGCGGCACCCAGGTGGATATCAAGGTCAATAAATCCAATTCGGATACGGTGGTCTGGTTCTACCTTTACGGGTACCTAGAAGCAAATTGAGGGCAGTGTTCAGGATGTGGCGAATCGGGGCGGATTTCATCGGGATTCCATGACTTCCGGGTGGCAATCCGCCTGATTGATCACGCGGATGTAAAAACATGGGCCTTTGGGTTGACGGGAAGGGCTTCGGGCCCGATTCATCTCAACACCGGTCCTTGAAATGCCTCAATCCCTTTTCCGTGAATAGCGACCAGACCTTCCGGAAGGTCTGGTCGCTGTGCGCGTCCCCAGCAACCGCCCAAGGAGTACGCCATGAGCCACACGCCCAATGTTCCGAGACCCACCCTAAAAGCCACGCCCAGCTTCACGATCCCCGCGGTGCTTGGTCTGGTGGGATTCACCATCGTGGGATTGATATGGGTCCAGCGCGGCAACGTCAGCAGTACCGCCGAGGCTCTGCCCTTCTCAGATGGCCCCACCTATCTGGACCTCATGAATGAATCTGAAATGGCAGACGCCAAGTACAGCGCATCCGTCAATAATGTGGCGAAGACCGCCCCCGCAAAAACCATCCACGCCTACATCCCGGCCCGGGTGCTCCAGGAAGTGATGCCCCAATACCCGCGCATGGCCAAGCTGGTGCGGGTCGAGGGTCCCGTGGAAGTGGATTTGAAAATCGATGCACGCGGTTGGCCCATGGAAGCCAAGGCCAGGAATGGCAACGCCCTGTTGCAGGCCGAAGCCCTCAAGGCTGCCCAATCCTGGCGCTTCTCGCCAGCCTCTCGGAACGGCCACGCCGTGCCCTCGGATTTCCGGGTCCGCTTCGAGTTCCGCCTTTCCCATGATCGGGATTCGCAATCGGGTTGATGTCCATAAAAGCCAACACTATCAAGGTTTTGTCACGGCTTCGTCGCAGCTGGGAAGGCCGTCTGTTCGGCCAGGGAAAAGCTCCGCTGAACAGGTCCCGGAGGACTTTTTGCTTCTTCCCTCAACAGTGTCGGACAATGGACGCACCTTCAAGTCAGCACCGAAACCCTTTCACCCTCGGAGACACCATGAAAACCACCCACCTCAACCCTGTCGCCAATCCCAGGATTGGCACCCTCATGGCTGCGGCGCTCCTCGTCCTGACCCTGGCTTGCGGCAAGCAGGACACCCAGGTCAAGGACATGGCCCAAAAAGCCGAACAGGCCCAAGGCGTCCAGCAGCAGGTCCAGCAGGCGGGCCAGCAGCAGCAGCAGCAACTGGCCCAGGCTGGCCTCAAGGACGTGAAGCCTGATCCTCAGACCATGCAACTGACCCCCGACCAAAAGGCCCTGCTGGAAGGCAGGCTCAAGGCCGAAAAGGGCACCGGCACCGGCGACCTGCTGCAGGCCATCTTGGACAAGGACAAGGAAATTGGTGATCTCAACAAGAAGATCACGGGCCTGCGTTCATTGCTGCCCAAGCCCGAGCTGGCCAAGGAAGGCGACAACCACTACGCCATGTCCATGAAATTCCTGCGCCACCGCGGCGTATCCGAAGACAAGGCCAAGGACCTGATCGCCAAGACCAATATTTTGGAAAAGCTTGAGCCGGGCTGGGAGGTCTACCACTTCTATGTGAACGGTAAGTACGGCACCTCCGTGAGCCAGGGTTTCGCGCCCGTCTCCCCCACCGAATCCATCAAGTTGGCCAAGGTGAAGACCGAGGGCGAGCGCGACGAGGCCATCAAAAAAGGCCAGGACCTAGCCCGCCAGCTGGATAGCTTGAACGTTGAAAAGCAGCGGGTGGAAGCGGATATCACCGCGCTGCGCCAGGAGAAGACGGGCCTTCTGGACCAGGTGGCCTCTCTCAACACCCTGAGCGAAAAGCAGAAGGCCAAACTCAATTCCATGCACTACCTGGTGGGTGAGCAGGCCAAGTTGGAGCAGGACGGCGTGGTGATCATCCCCTTCTTCTCCAAGAACCGCATGGGCGCCAACGCCAAGTCCATGCGCTTCGACAAGGACCTGATGCTGGATGGCCCTACTGAGCCCACGGTGCTTATCAAGGCCGCCGACCTGGGCGTGTCTAAGATCGGCAAGGTGAGCGTCGTACCCGGCTCCTTAGTCAAGGACCAGCACTACACCATCTCCTACGCTGCGGATCACTCATCGGCCACCATCAAGATCCTGGATCCCGATCGCGTGCGGGATGACAGAGTGGCCTTCGCCGTCTCGCAGTAACAACACGTCGCATGCAAACACCTGCGGGCCCCCGGCCCCGCAGGTGTTTTTCATTCAGGGCTTGTCCGAGATCGTTAAAGGATCCCGGGTGACACAAAAAAATCGGCCCCCCGAAGGAGGCCGATCCATGGTGAACGTTAGGTCAGATCTTCTGAACGTTGGTCGCCTGGGGGCCCTTCTGGCCCTGGCCCACGTTGAAGGAGACGCGCTGATTCTCGTCCAGTGAGCGGAAGCCCGTGGACTCGATGGCGGAGTGGTGAACGAAGAGATCCGCGCCGCCTTCATCAGGGGTGATGAAGCCGAAGCCCTTTTCCGCGTTGAACCATTTGACGGTGCCTTGTGCCATGACTATTTCCTATCTTTCTTCTTCCTGGACTGGGTGGTGCATCGTCCCTTCCAGGCAAGAAGACAATGCGCTTGTGTTCAGAACCACGGATGTGGAGCTCTGTCTAGTATGAGCGAGTTAGGCCGAAATCAATTGGAAATATTCGTAAAGCAGGGAAGCGGCAGCCATGGACTGGGCCCAAAAGCAGATCTGGCGCGGCTTGCCAGTCTTCTAGGCCTCCGGTTCGGGAGGGCTGTCGTACTCAAAGAATGGTTGAGAACCAGCCCCTGATACCTTGATGGCCTAGCTTTGCGAGCCGGGAGCCCCGCATGATTTTCATGACCGAGCCCATCAGCCCATCCATCCAATGGGCCCAGAAAATGCTCTTCCGCCCCTTCAGCGCGGGGAAGTGGTTCGTCCTGGGGTTCTGCGCCTTCCTCGCCCGACTGGCGGGGGGCGGCGGGGTGAATCCTCGGTTCGGCAATTCCTTCAGCCAAGGGAAGGCGCTTGATCGGCACCGCCGAC
Source organism: Holophagaceae bacterium (assembly GCA_025350765.1). Taxonomy (GTDB): domain Bacteria; phylum Acidobacteriota; class Holophagae; order Holophagales; family Holophagaceae; genus JANXPB01. The sequence continues at coordinate 7,889 of JANXXC010000124.1, forward strand.
GAATTCGGAGCCGGGGATGAACACGGCTAAAAACTTGGGTGGGAAGAGCCTACATTGGAATCCCGAGGGTCCATGAAGCTGTTGTCCATCGAACCCACGCCCAATCCCAACAGCATGAAGCTGAACCTGGACGAGGCTCTGCCCAAGGGCGTGAGCATCACTTACCTGCCCGAGGACAAGCTCCGAAATCCCGTGCTTGTGCAGCGGCTGCTAGAAGTTTCGGGGGTACAGAGCCTTTATCACTGCCTGGATTTCATGGCCATCCAGCGGGTGCCTTCATCTGACTGGGAGACTCTGCTGTCTCAAGTCAGGCAGATCCTGGATGGCGGCGATGCGGCGCCCGAAACGCCGCGCCTGGACGCAGAACCTTTCGGCGAAGTGAAGGTCCAGGTCCAGTATTTCCGGCGCATCCCCATGCTGGTGAAAGTGTCCAGCAGCGCCGAAGAGCTGCGGGTGTCGCTGCCCGAGCGCTTTGCTATTGCGGTGCAGCGAGCTTCGCCCTCATCCCCCAACATGTTGCTGGAGCGCCAGTGGATTCCCAAGGCTTCGCGATACGGTGAACTGCGAGAAGTGGGAGAAGCGGTCGCCCAAGAACTGGACGCCGCCCACGACCAGGGCCGCTTGGATGATCTCGTGCGGCAGGCCTTCGAGCTTGGCAAAGATGCGCTGGAAGCCCGCCACCAACCCACCCCCGAAGAGCTGAAATCCATGCTGGTATCCCAGGACTGGAAGCAGCGCTACGCGGCGTTGGAAGCGATGGGGGCGGACGCAGCCTACCTGCCCGAGCTGCTGGCGGCTCTGAAAGACCCTCAATCCAACGTGCGTCGCATGGCGGTGGTCTACCTGGGTTTGCTCAAGGCGCCCGGCACCTTGCAGCACCTCTGCGATGCCCTGAAGGATCCCACCGTCGCCGTGCGCCGTTTGGCCGGGGACGCCCTCAATGACTGGGCCAATTTGGACGCTCTGCCCGCCATGATCGAGGCCTTGGGCGACGCCAACAAACTGGTGCGTTGGCGGGCTGCCCGCTTCCTCTATGAGCTGGGAAACGATAGCGCCCTGCCCCCCCTTCACTCCGCCGAGAACGACACTGAATTCGAAGTACGGATGCAGATCCGCCAGGCCATCGAACGCATCCAAGGTGGCCTGAAAGCCCAAGGCCCCGTGTGGATGCAGATGACGCGGAGGTGAGAGCTATTTTCCTTCACGCCTCGTCACTGCCCTCGTTCATTCCTTCAAACAGGAAGGTCGAAAGATAGCGCTCGCCAGTATCCGGGAGCATCGCGAGAATCACGGCACCGGGCTTGGCCTGCTTAGCGACTTCCAGGGCCACCGCGAAGGTTCCACCCGCAGAGATGCCCACGAATAGGCCCTCTTTCGTGGCAAGGAGGCGGGCCGTATCCCGGGCAGCGAGATCTTCCACCGTTAAAATCGAGTGGACCACTTCGCGATTCATGACGCTGGGCACAAAGTCAGGGGTCCATCCCTGAATCTTGTGGGGATGCCATTCCTCCCCAGCGAGAAGGTGGGCCGCGACGGGCTCTGCGGCGATGATTTGCACGCCCGGCCGCGCGGCCCGCAGCATCTCTCCCACGCCCGTGATCGTGCCTCCGGTGCCCCATCCGCTCACGAAGTAGTCGAGACGTCGCCCGGCAAAATCCGACAGAATCTCCGCCGCCGTCGTCTGGCGGTGGTAGGCGGGATTCGCCGGATTGTCGAATTGCCGGGCCAGGAAAGCTCCGTGCTGCTTCGCGTAGGCTTCAGCGATGCGCACCGAACCGCTGCCCCGCTCTGCTGCGGCGGTGAGGATCACTTTTGCGCCGAAGGCTCGCATGAGCTTGCGCCGCTCGATGGAGAAGGTCTCCGCCATGAAGGCGACAAAGGGATAGCCCCGCGCCGCGCAGACCATGGCCAGCGCGATGCCCGTGTTGCCCGAGGTGGCTTCCACCACCATCTGCCCCGGCTTCAGTTCGCCTCGCGCCTCGGCATCAAGGATGATCGCGAGGGCCAGGCGATCCTTCACTGACCCACCGGGGTTGAAGGCCTCCACCTTCACGAACATTTCGACGCCCTCAGGGGCCAGGCGATTGATGCGCACGATGGGTGTGCGTCCAATGGTGTCGGTGATGCTGGGATAAATCATGGACGCCTCCAGTGGTGCAGGGTTGGTATTGATTCATCGGGATGTGGATTAGAGAATGCCGTAAAAGAATAGATTTCTCGGCCTTTTTCAACCATCGGCACGATGTGCCCAGTGGAGCGACCCCAAGAGAAAACAGTGGGAAGGTTGAAGCTCCACTATGAAGAGGAATTCTGGAATTCCCTGTGCCTATTTCACCAGGCCTTCGCATCGGCCCCTATGAAATTATCGAAGCCCTGGGCGCCGGGGGCATGGGTGAAGTGGAGAGAGGAAACCCTGGGAATTCTCCAGGCCATGCGCTCCAAAGCCAAGCAGGAATACGTGGCACCCCTCCACCGAGCCATCGACGAGCGAAACGATCTCACTTGGTTCTACGCGCTCTACGATCCAGGCCTGGCGCAAATCCGTGAGTCCCCGCGCTACCCGGAGCTGGTCCGGCGTTTCGAGATTCGTCAGTAGGTCCAGCTCAACCCGCACCCTGTTTCCTTCGCGAGTTTTTCCGCCAGGTCGGCGTCAAACCTCAGGCGGATTTCATTGCCGGCCTTCACGCGGGCGCTCAGACCTTCGACGCTGCGGTACTCGAACTGCACGGGCAGGTCGCCTTTGAACTGTTTCAGCAAAGGAAAGAGATTGGGTGGGCATTGCCCTTTCGGTAGGCGCACCACGGCACCGCTGAACCCTTTGCCTTGGAAGATCTGCAAGTCTTCCAGGCTCGTGGCGAAGACCTTGAGCACGGTACGGTCCTCTTCCTCTTCATCGTTGCTGGTGACCGTTTCGATTTTCAGCTCGCCGGTGATGCGCAACAGCGCATCCGGCAAACAGAGGTGACGGTAGGTCTCGAAGGGGCGGCTGCGCTGCTTGGTGGTGGAGTTGAAGAGGCCTGCCATGAGCAGCACTTCTAGTTTGCTGGTGACATCTTCTACCTGCAGGATGGCCCAGGGCTCACCTTTCTGGTTGGTCTTGAATGCCACGCTGCTGACCATGCCCGCAAGGCTCACCTCGTCGCGATCGGAGATCTGCCCGTTGGCCGCGAAATCCGCGATCTGCGCCAAAGTACCGCGCGTATGAACCCGTACGGCATCGGCGAATTCTTCCAGTGGATGGCCGCTGACGAAGAGGCCCAGCGTCTCACGCTCCGCCGCCAGGCGTTCCCGCCGGTTCATGGGCTCGACGTCCTCAGGCAAATGCCAGTCGGCGCTGCAACTGGCGATCTCGGCCTCATCGAACAAACTCATAAGACCTAGATCCGGACTGGAGCCACTAGAAGCGCTTTCGATGGCCGACGGTAATCCTTGAAGAAGCGCCGCGCGATTGGCTTCCAGGCTATCGAAGGCCCCAGCCTTGATGAGGGACTCCCAAACCCGGCGATTGGCTTTGGAAAGGTCCGTGGCTTTGAGCGCGTGGAAGAAATCCTTAAAGCCGTTTTCGGTTTTTCGCGCTGCAAGAATGGCCTGGAGCGCCGCTTCGCCGAGGCCTTTCACCGCCGCGAATCCGAAGCGGATTTGTTTTTCGCCCGTCACCGTGAAGTCCAGCCCCGACGCATTGATATCCGGCCCCAGCACCTCGATGCCTTTTTCGCGGCAGTTTTGGATGTACTTCACCACGTCGTCCGTGCGGCCGCTCTTGGTGCTCAGCAGGCCCGCCATGAATTCCGTGGGATGGTTGGCCTTCAGGTAGGCCGTCTCGTAGGCCACCATGGCGTAGGCCGCGCTGTGGCTCTTGTTGAAGCCGTAGCCCGCGAAGTATTCGATGAGGTCGAAGATCTCCGCGGTCTTCTTTTCATCAAAGCCCCGGGCCACGCCCTGCTCGATGAATTTGGATTTCTCTTTCTGCATCTTCGCCAAATCTTTTTTGCCCATGGCGCGCCGCAGCATATCCGCTTCGCCAAGACTGTAGCCCGCGATGGCGCTGGCGATCTGCATGACCTGTTCCTGGTACAGGATCACGCCGTAGGTGGGCGCCAGGATTGGCTCCAGCACCGGAAAAGCATAGGTGACGGGCTCGCGGCCGTGGCGGCGCTTCACGTAGGTGTCGCCCATCCCCGCGCCCAGGGGTCCGGGGCGGAAGAGCGCGTTAAGCGCGATGAGATCATCAAAGCGATCCGGCCCGAGCTGCCGCAGAAGTTGTTTCATGCCGCCGGATTCGAACTGAAAAATCCCGTCCGTATCGCCGTTGGAAAAGAGATCAAAGGTCTTCTTGTCGTCGAAGCCACGGATGGCCTCCATATCTACGGGCTTGCCGTGGCGAGCCTCCACGTAGCTTTGGATCTTGGCGATCTGGGTCAGCGTCTCTAGGCCCAGAAAATCCATCTTCAGCAGGCCCGCGCGTTCGGCCTCCATCATCGTGTACTGCACCATCACCTTCTTGTCGCGGTCCATGGAGAGGGGCGCGAATTTAGTGAGGTCGTCCGGCGCGATGATGATGCCCGCCGCGTGGACGCCCGTGTTGCGGGCCAAACCTTCGAGCCGCGCCGAGATATCAAGGACGTTTTTGACTTCGGGATCCGTCTCGTACATCTCCCGCAGCTTGTCGGATTTTTGGAGCGCCTCGGCCATGGTGATGGGTTTGCCGGGTTCCTGGGGCACGAGCTTGGTCAGCGTATTGGCCCAGTTGAAGTCCTTTTCGAAGACCCGCGCCACGTCCTTGATGACCGCTTTCGTCTTGAGCTGGTTGATGGTGATGATGTTTGAAACCCGGTCCTGGCCGTATTTTTCGGTAACGTAATCGATGACTTTCTGGCGGCCGTCCCGGCAGAAATCAATGTCCACATCGGGCAT
>JANXXC010000145.1 GCA_025350765.1 Holophagaceae bacterium
CGCATCATCGTCCCAGTGCGAATCACCGGCGACTCGCGCCTTTTCGAAAGGCCCCTGGGGCCACTTCTGAATCCACTCCTGGCCCTCGGGGCCAAATGGCGGCCGACGGATGGCGGCGCCTGGCTCCACCCCGTTCAAGAAATGCCCGATCGTCTCGATACGGTCATCGACGGCAGCTTGAGCAGCCAGTTCATCACGGGTCTTGCCTTGGCAGCGGCCGGTCTTCCGGAGGGCGGCCACCTCCGATGGGAGAGCCCCGTCGCCAGTCCCAGCTACCTGGAAATCACCCGACACTGGCTCGGGATTTTCGGATGCGAAAGCGCTTTGAGTGAGTCGGAATGGGTCATCCCTGGCGCCGCCCTGGAGCCCGTGGAACTGGACCTCCCCGGCGACTGGAGCGGCGGCGCGGCCTTCCTCGCGGCCGCGGCGGTGACCGGCCGCGGCCTTAGCGTAGCCCCCCTCGATGCGCAGGATTCCCAAGGGGACCGCGCGCTGGTGGACATCCTGGTGGAAGCGGGCTGCTCGGCCCAATGGGACGGCTCGCGGCTCTCTCTCTCCGGTCCCTTGCGACGCGGCATTCACGCGGATCTCACGCTCTGCCCTGATCTCGGGCCGGTGCTGGCGGCCACCTGCGCCATGGCGCCTGAAGCTTCGGTGTTGACGGGCCTCCAGACCCTTCCCCACAAAGAATGCGATCGCCTGGAAGCCTCCGCGGAATTGGTGCGATGGCTCGGCGGCCAGGCCGATATCCTCGGCGACCACACGCTGAAGATAAGCCCTGGGACTGCCTCTGCGGCGCGTCCGCCCTTTGATCCCCGCAAGGATCACCGCATGGCCTTCGCCGCCGCGGTGGGGGCGTTGCGCTGCGGCGGCGAAATCAAGGATCCTCACTGTGTCGCCAAGACCTTCCCGGCCTTCTGGGAGACGTGGCGGGCGATGCTCGGGTCGGCGCCTTGAGGCTGCGCGCCGCCTGGCTGGGCCATTGGAAGGCCCCATGGCCCGTGACTAAGGGACGCAAGTGGGGAGACCTTCCCTGGGCCCTTCTGGCGGTGAGTGAAGCCTGGTTGATGGGAGGCCGCGAGGGCCGGTGGCCTCGCTGCGCCTGGGAAGCTCGGCGTCCCCATGGACCCCGTCCCACGGCGGTTCCGCAATTCTTCGACTCTCACCCTGATCCCGAATGGATCTCGCTGCTGCGCCATGGCAGCGCTAAGATTCCCGCCCATCTGAAAGGCCCCAAAGAAGACCCGCTCATCTCCTGGTGCTGGTCGGCCCTGATCGAAGGCGATGGCTCCCCCTTCATGGCCGCAGGGTCAGTACTCCTGGATCGCGCCACCCGGCAGCGTTGGATTCCGCTGCTCGGCGCCGCAGATGAAATGGGGAGGGTGCACCTTCCGCCCTTCCTTGATGAGCTGGTTCCGGATGCGTTCAAAGAATTGCCGGAAGGCTGGTGGGCTTTCCTTCTAGGGTCCCTGGACATCGACGGAAAACTGTTGCCCGCAGGGGCCTTGGGCGATGTCCCCTTCGATCGCCTTCGCCCCTTTCTCGATGCCTTCACCTTGGATTTCTTGCCGGAGTCATGGCGCGGATTCGAAGGCGAAGAGTGGCTGCACGCCTTGCCGGGCGGCGCGTGGATGATCGCGCCTCAGGTGCGCGCCTTCGGCCGGGGCAGCGGTCCAAGCGCGACACTGCGGCCCCCCGCCCTTTCTCTCGGCGATGAACCGAGCGACCCCCTGCGCGACTTGCTGGAGGGCCGCATTCCACTCTCGTTTCCGGATGGATGGGAACCGGCCATCCGAGCAGATCTGGGCGGGCACCCTCGCCCTCCCTGCCCTTCTCCCAGCGGCGATCCAACCTGGGACCGGCTGCGGGTCCGTTGGGGTGGTGACCCACCGGAAAAAGGGCCCGGCTATCCAACTTGGGGCGAACATGCCCACCCCTGCGCCGATCCCTTCCATTGGATGGCCGAAGGGCAAAGAGCCTTCCAAGCCCAGGATCTCGAAGGTTCGCTGCGCGCCTTCACCTTGGCGCACGCCCACTTCCAGCGTCTGGACGCGCCTTTCTGGAGCGACCGGGCCGCCGCCAATGCGGAGCAGGCCGCGCTCTACTGGGCGGATCACAGCAGCCTGCCCTATTGGCAAAAGGCCCAGGCTAAAGCCGAAAGTCCTTTCCTGGAATTGAACAAGATCCAGCTCCTCATCCTCGAAGGCGATTGGAAGTCCGCGATGAAATACCTGCGGACCCTGTTGGAGGCCTTCCCCACGGAGCCCCACGCTTGGGCGATGATCGCTGAACGGGGCCTCGAAACGGGGCGCCAGGACTGGATCCGCGAGGCCTTGCCGCACATCACTGATCTCGGACTGAAGGGCTTGCTGGAGGCCTCGCTGGGAGAAATGAAGGCCTCCCCTCCCGAAGGCCTCGCGCCCGAGCAACGCCTGCAGTGGGAATTCCATCGCGTGCTCCGGGGACACGCGGAGCCGCATCGCTTCTGGGATGCCTGGGAGGCGTGTCCTAACCAATGGCTGCGTCTCGAAGGGGGCCTCGCGCTGCTGGAATCGAGAGAGGCCGAGCGGAAACCCGAGCGTCTGCTCGCCCTGCAATCCATCGCCGATCGGGCCGCCATGAAGCATCACCAGGACCGCCTGCGCCCGCTGTGGCCCGCCCCGCTGGTGGGTATGGAGTTGAGTCCGAAGGATCTGCTCCACCGCTGGCTGGCGCGCCAGGATCATCCGACCTGGCTGCTCTGGGGCGATCCCATGGAGGTCATGGGCGCCGGCCAAGCACCGCCGGAAGGCCTGCTGAGCCGCCTGCACCTGGATGGCGGTCTCGCGCCCCTGGAGTCGCGCGGCTGGATCTGGTGGGGCTTCCCTTTGCAATGGGAGGGCTCCATCGTGGGTTCGGCACTCCTGGCGCTGAAACCCGGCGAACCCTTGGAGCTTCCGGTAGATCCCCAGCTCCTAGCGCCCTGGCTCGCGAAACTCACGCCGGGCCTTCGCGCCGAAGCCGTTCCCGAGGGCGGACCTCTGCTTACGGATGGCAGCGAGCCCATGGCTACGCTGTTGCGGGAACTGGCGCGGGTGGCGCCTTCGGAACTGCCGGTGCTCATTCTGGGGCCCACTGGCAGTGGCAAGGAGCTCACCGCCCTAGAGCTGCATCGCCGTTCGGGGCGGCACGGTGAGCTGGTGGCCGTGAACTGCTCGGCCTTCGCCGAAAGCCTGATGGAATCGGAGCTCTTCGGCCATGTGAAGGGCGCCTTCACCGGCGCCGCCACGGAGCGCAAAGGCGCCATCGAAAGCGCCCAGAGCGGCACCCTTTTCCTCGATGAAGTGGCGGATCTTTCGCCCCGATTACAGTCCCTTCTCCTGCGCGTGATCCAGGAGCGCGAAGTTCGGAAAGTCGGCAGCGACAAATCCGTGCGGGTGGATGTGCGCTTCGTGTCCGCGACCCACCGGCCCCTGGAGGAACTGGCCGCGGCCGGAGCCTTCCGCCAAGACCTGCTCTACCGCTTGCAGGGCACCGTGCTGCGCCTTCCGAGCCTCCGAGAGCGCGGGCACGAATTCCCCTACCTGCTGCCCCGGCTTGTGTCGTTGCTGGCTCAGGAAAGCAAAAGGGAGGCGCCCGATCTGGCCGCCGGACTTCCGCAATCCCTGGCGAAACTTCCTTGGCCCGGCAACGTGCGCGAATTGCGCCACGCCATCGAACGGGCCCTATTGCGCTGCGTCCAGGGGCCGCTGAAGGTGGAGCATTTCCCCGAACTTCGGCAGCCGGAATACCAATCGCGCACGTGGGAGGAAAGCACCCGGGAATTTCAGCGGCGGCTTCTCTTGGAGACCCTGCGGAGATTCGGTTTCCGCGCCGCCGAGGCCGCGGAAAGTTTAGGGCTTGCGCGCCCCGCCCTCTACACCGCCGCCAAACGCCTGGGCATCGATCTCGTGGCGGAACGAAGTAGCTGGAAGCCTGACGGAAGGTGAGCGATCACACCCGCCGTCCAAAACTGCGCTCCAATTCCCCTAGGCTAAGTTTTTTGATGATGGGGCGGCCATGGGGACAGGTCTGCGGCACCTCGCAGTCCATGAGGTCTTGGATCAGGCGCAACGCGAGTTCCGGCGGCAAGACGTGATGCTTCTTGATGGCGGCGCGGCAGGCCAGCTCGGCGTTGAGGTCCTTGCGGAAGGCCTCTAGATCGGCGTTGGCACCGGATTCCATCCGCGTCAGCAGATCTTCAAGCAGGGATTGCGGCTCCCGGTTCTGCAAAAAATCCGGCACGCCCCGCACCACCAGGGCATCGCCACCAAAGATCTCCACGTCCACGCCCACGCGGTTCAATTCTTCCAGAAAGGGCGTGAGCCGGGACAGGGCGGCGGGCCCCAGTTGGACGACCTTCGGCGGCATCAGAGGCTGCACCGCCGGCGCGTGATTCCGCAGGAAGAGCCGCTCGAAAAGGATGCGCTCGTGGGCCACGTGCTGATCCACGATCCACAGTTCCGGATCTCCGTCGCCGCGCACTTCCGCCAGCAGGTAAGTGTTTTCAAAGGCGCCCAGGTAGCGGATCTCCGGGCCCTCGTCCTGGGATTCCGCCACCCTGCCAACCGGTCGATCGAAGGTGTAGGGACGCTCCAGCTCCGGCATCTCCGCCTTCGGGAAAGAGGCTGCCAAAGTCTCCATCGCCCCTCCTGCGACCGGTCCCCAGAGCCTGGGGTGCTGGGGATCCTGACGCGCGGACACCGGCAGCTCGAATTCGCTTTCCGTCGGTTTCGGAGGCATGTCCAACACGCTCGCGAGCCCACCCCGCAGCTGCTCCCAAGCCTCCCGCGTGGCCTTCGCGACAAAGGGAAAGATGCGGTTGGGTTCGCGGAAACGCACTTCCGCTTTGGTGGGATGCACGTTCACGTCCACAGCTTCCGCCGGAATCTCGAGAAAGAGCAGGGCCGCGGGATAGGCGCCCTTCGGGAAGAAGCCCTGCCAGCCCTCCGAGAGCGCCGCCAGCAGCAGTCGGTCCCGCACGCTGCGGCCGTTCACAAAGAGGTAGAGATGATTGCGATCGCGGAAACTTAAAGAAGGATCCGACACATATCCGTGCAGGGACCAGGGCGCTTCGCCGCTACGGAAGGGCACCATCCCCGACATTTTTTCGCCGAGTAGCGGCTTCAGGCGCGCGCCAGATTCCACCACCGCGGGCAGCACAAGGTCTGTGCCCCGATCGCTGCAGAGGGTCCAGTGGACGTGGGGGGTGGCGAGCGCCAGCCGCGTCACCACGCCCCAAAGATGGGCGTGCTCGGTGTCCGTGGATTTCAGAAACCGCTTGCGGGCGGGCAGCTGCGCGAAGAGATCTCGGACCGTCAGGGTAGTGCCTCGGCTGCGGGGCGCGGGTTGGACTTCCTTGATGATGCCGAATTCCGAGCGGAGGCGATGACCGTCGCCATCGCGTTCGGCGCTATGCAATTCAAAGCGCGTGACCGACGCGATGGAGGGCAGGGCTTCGCCGCGAAACCCAAAACTTGAAAGATGGGCCAGGTCATCCGCCGTTCGAACCTTGCTGGTGGCGTGGCGCTCCAAGGCCAAGTACAGGTCGTCCCGGGCCATGCCGCAGCCATCATCCGCCACGGAAAGCAGGCGCTTGCCGCCCTCTTCCCAAGCGATCTCCAGCCGCGTGGCGCCTGCGTCCAGCGCGTTCTCCACCAGCTCCTTTAGCACGGATGCGGGGCGCTCCACGACCTCCCCCGCCGCGATCTGGTTGGCGACTTGGTCAGAGAGGACGCGGATTTTGGGCATGGCTCCAGCTTAGGAGGGATTCAACGAGACGTCCTCGGCCTCAACGCGGGCCGTGCGCGCGAGCTTCCAGGTCATCCCCAGATGAACGCCATATCCCCCGAGGAACAAAAGACTCGTGACGCCATGGATCCAGGCGAAGGCGACGCGCACCGTTGGATCCGTGACCACCTGCACCAGGTAGCCCGAGATCACCATGGGGGCTAGAACGAGCGCCAGCGCGAGCCCGGAAGCCCGCCCCACGATCCGGCCGCTTCGCCACATGGGCAGCACGTGGCTGCGCACCACCATGCCCAGGGTGAAAACCAGCAAGGGGGAGGTGAGCACATGAAGATGCTGCAGGAGGGCTTGAAGGGGACTGGGTTCCAGCCCGAACTCGCCCACACGCTGACCAAAGTAGCGCAGCCATCCGTACAGCAGCCCTGTGGCACCCGTGAGCAGCGCTAAAATATGCAGGCTCCATCGCTCAAGCCTGGTCACTTGCCACCATACAAAACGTTCCAGAGCGCCAGGCAGCGCCGGGAGGCATCGGTGAGCGCATTCGCGGTGAGCGTCGCGCCACCCAAGGGGCGGATGGCGCGCTTGAGGCTCAACTCGTCGTCCAGCTTGTGGCCGTTGAGTTGCTGCTTCCAGGCATCCTTGGCCAAATATTCCTGGGGCTCGTGGAACTGGATGATTTCCACACGGATGATTTTGCCTTCACAGGAGATCGCCACCATGGCCGTCTCGTTCAAGGTGCGCACGCGATGCGTGTCGAAGAAGGCCACGCCAAGCGCCTTGCCGTCCTTCACCGCTTCATAAGCGATCCACCAGAGCCCGGGCATTTCGCGCTGCGAAAGCGCCTTCACCTTCGCGCCCTGAGCCTCGGTCAGGAAATGTTCTTTGCGCGTGAAAGTTGCGCCGGAGAAGGCCAATTTTAGGGCCTCGTCGCGAGTAGGCAAAGCGCCCGCCAGCACAGTGGCAAAGAGGCAGGATGCTAGGTATCGGATCAGCATGGAATCAGGATTGTCGCATCACAGCACCGGATCCAGGCGGCCCAACAAACCTTGTTTCTCGCCCTTGGGGCCTGCCGAGAAATAGAGCTTGCCGTACTGGCCCGGGTTGAAGCTGTTTCCGCCGAAGGTGAGGGCCCAGATGCCGTCGATCTTAAGAGGCTGGCCACGGGTGTTCCGAACGGGCCCCACGTAGGTTCCATCTGGCTGGAACAGGTAGATGGCCCCGTCGCCGAAATTGCCCACCATGATGAGCCCGCCCATGGCGCCAAAACCGTCTGGGACTTCCGCCATGCCCCATGGTGCGTTCAGCACACCACCGTCGGCAAAGCGGCGCACGAAAGTGCCATCCAAATTAAAGATGCTGATGAATCCTGCGCCTGGCCCATGGAATTCTTCGGGCGCTTGGGGAAAGGCGTTCGCTTTTTTAACCTTAGCGAAGGCCACGTAGACATAACTCCCAAGCTGTTTCACGTTCCACGGCGCATAGTCCGAGGGGGTGGCGGGATCTTGAAAAGCGCCTGCCAGGGCAGTGGGCTGAAAGTCGGCGTCAAAGACATCCACCCGCCCATTGCGGAGATCCGCGGCGAGCAAAAAAACAGTTCCATCCTTCTTCAATCGCGCAGCTCCCAAATAGCTGGCACCAATTCTGGAGTTGTCGACTCGGAGTTTCGTTTTCAGGGCGTCCGGATGATTCCAGGAAGAGATGATTCCCTCCACGCTCACGAACACCCAAGGGTCGCCTAAAAAAGAATCGTTTTCGTCGAAGACCGCGCCGGTTAGGCCGGTGGACGATTCGTATTCTCCACCGGGCCCGGGACACCGCACATACATTGGCTTTCCGAAGGCTTCCTTTTCGCTGGCGCGCCCCAAGCTCATGGCGCCACTGGTATCAATGGCGAGCGTGTAACCCGAGGATGCGTTCACCCAAATTCGGCCCGCGTGTCCGAACTCCAGGCCCCACGCATCCACGAGCTTGGGTTCATAGTGATCCGCGCGGATCGCGGGGTCCGTGGACACCAGATTCACCACATTCACTTTCGACGGGCTCGTGGATTCCACGCCATCGCCACCTTTCGAGCAAGCAAGCGTCAAGGCCATGATTCCAGCCCCAAATACCACCCATTTCGCGTTCCTCATGGCCGCCTCAGAAGTAGTAGCCGAGGGCCACGTTGAACTGGTTGCGGCCGCTGTGGGCGTGGTTCTGTAGCTTTTGGTAGTCAGCTTTCACCGCGACGTTGGGGATGGGTTTGTAGTTCACGCCCAGGGTCAGTGCCGTCTGGTCGTTGGCGCCGTCCGCCACCACGCCCGCGACCACTTCCTTCTGCGTGTTGAGCCGCTCCCAGCGAAGAAATGGGACGATGGATTGTTTGGAACCGGCGCCGCGGAGCAGATCGTAGCCCGCCTCCAAGTAGCCGCCGAATTGCTGGGTGCCCACTTCTCGATGGGCGCTGCCGATGGCCAGCCCATCCACGCCGCTCGCGCTGTTGGTGACTTTCGCGAAGAGCCCGCGCGCCTGAAAGCCATGGGCGCGATACTCCACATGAACATCGAACAAGGCCGTGTTGATGGCCGGGCCTTCACCGCTTTGGTTGCTGTTTCCATGGTAGAAACTCGCGCCCACCACGGCGCCAGGCATGAAGGCCCAGTCCAGCCTTCCCGTCCATGCGAGGCTCGAAGCAACGGCCTTCTTGCCCGCCTGACGTCCGCCCTTGATGCCAGAGGCGCTGAAGCCCTCGGTCTCGCCTTCCTCACCTTTACCCAGCGCACTGAGACCGTTCACCAGGTACAGCTGGTAACTGAAATTCAAAGGTAGGACACCATGGACCCCTACGCCGTTCTCGTGCCAGGTGCTGGGGATGATGATGGTCTCGGTAAAGGGCCTTTGTGAGCCCAGAAAGGCAGGCGGTTCATGCTGTTCGTTGATGAAGCCCACGGGCAGCAGCACCATGCCCGCACGAATGTTGACGGCCTTGTTCAGCAGAAAATCCAGGTAGGCGAATTCGACCTTGGCCTCGCCTTCCTTGTGCTCGTCGCTGTAGCCGCCATGCTCGAACTCGACCTCGGAATTGAAGACGATTTTGTCGGTGAATTTGTAGCCTGTGTAAAGGATCAGACGCAGGGCATCCAGACTGCGCTGATTGACTGCGTGGCTGCCATCCTGCACTTTGCTTTCGATATTTGAATAAAGGAACTCGCCGTAACCTCCGATGCTCAGGCCACCCTTGCTTTCGTAAACTTTGGATGCCGCTGAGCCCAGGCCGTAGCGGCCCTGCTCAGGGGCCTCTGGCATGGCGCCGGTGGTTTGAGCTTCGAGCTGTCGGGATAGGATGTCGAGCTTGCGCTCCAGG
>JANXXC010000080.1 GCA_025350765.1 Holophagaceae bacterium
CGCGGCTGCTCGCGAGCTTGAACGAGGCAATTTTTCAACTCAAGAGCAGTGGCAAACTGGATCAGATTTACGATCAACACCTGGGAAGCCTGGAAGAGTCCCAGCTCCCTTTCGGACGTGCGGCCCGGAGAATGGCCGTCATCCTGATCCCTGGCTTGCTGGTCCTAGGCTTCCTGGCCCAGGTGGGCTGGACGATTTCTTTGCGTCGTCGCGTGAAAGAGTGGACCGCCGAATTACGACACGCGCTGCATGAGGTAAAGCAGCTATCTGGTCTATTGCCCATTTGCGCCAACTGCAAAAAAATTCGGGATGAGCGGGGGAGTTGGCAGCGGATCGAAACCTACATCAGCGATAAGTCCGAGGCCACCTTCACGCATGGCATCTGCCCAGAATGCATCCAGCAGCTCTACCCCGACTATCCGCCCGGAGGGCCCGGCCCGAATTCCTAAGTAGTTCTTAGGCTGTGATTCTTTGCGGGGCTATAGCCCCCGCCGCAAGGCCATCTCGCCGAAGTGCGAAACCCGGTATTGCTGAGGTTCCCGCTCGCGGATGAGATCGTGACTTTCTAGGTAGCTAATGTCGCTTGGGCTCGTACCCTTCGTCTGCAAGAGCCGATCTCGCGTGATGCCGGGGTTCTTCGAGACGAAGGCCAGCAAGTTCATTTGATGCGCAGTAATCACGTCCACCATGTCTTGCTCCACGGGTGCCTTTTGGCGCGAATGTCGTCCTGAGAGACAATCATCCCATGGCCGATGAGATCCAGCCCAGGAAACGCCGGGTGCGCTACAAGGGCACCCATCCGCGGCAGTTCCAGGACAAGTACAAAGAGCTTGATCCCGCACACCATCTTGATGAATTGCAGAAGGTGATGGAACGGGGCCACACGCCGGCGGGGATGCACCGCCCCATCTGTGTGGCGGAGATCCTTGAAATCCTGGATCCCAAGCCCGGCGATGTGGGCCTGGATGCGACCTTGGGTTTTGGCGGGCACAGTCAGGAAATCCTGAATCGCCTTCGGCCCGGCGGGCGTCTTTTCGCGGTGGACGTGGATCCGCTCGAATTGCCCCGCACCGAGGCAAGGCTCCGTGCATTGGGTTTTGATGAAGACATTCTGGTGGTACGCCGCATGAATTTCGCGGGGCTTCGGGCCCTGCTGCCAGAGATGGGAGAAGGCCTGGATTTCGTGCTGGCGGACTTGGGTGTGTCGTCCATGCAGATCGACAATCCGGCCCGTGGCTTCACCTACAAGGCCGACGGCCCCCTGGATCTCCGTCTCAATCCCCTTCGCGGGAAACCCGCGTCAAGCCTGCTTCAGAGCCTCAGCGAAGAAGCAATTTCAGATTTTTTGACGGAGAACTCCGATGAACCCCATGCGAAAAACATCGCCCAAGCCATCATCAGCGCGCGCGATGTACTGCCCATCGCCACCACGCGGCACTTGGCCAATCTGGTGCGCGGCGTACTAAAGGCGGAATGCGCCGCCGACATCCTGGAAGATGAAACCCGGAAGTCGTTGCAGCGCACCTTCCAGGCCCTGCGCATCGCCGTGAACGATGAACTTACGGTGTTGGATCAGTTCCTGGCCTTGCTGCCCCAATGCCTGAAATCCGGCGGTCGCGCGGCGATCCTCACCTTTCATTCAGGCGAGGATCGCCGCGTGAAAAAGGCTTTCCAGAATGGCCAACGCGAAGGCATCTATGAACGCATCGCGCTGGATCCCATCCGCCCTTCCAGTGAAGAGCGCCACGCCAATCCTCGATCCTCGTCGGCGAAATTACGGTGGGCGATCCGGGGCTAGGCCCAGGCTCAGTTCAGGTGGAAGAACTCCAGCTGCAGGCGGTCCATTTGGACCTCACCCTGAAGGGCCACCCTCACCTTGTTCACACCGGGCTTGAGTAGGTTCATGGGCACCCCGATGCTGCGGTGAATCCAGGAGGGACCGATGGTGCCGCTCGCGGCGCCGGGTTCGTCGGAGGGAAGGACACCCACCGCTTGATCGTTCAGGAAGAGCGTCGCCGTGCCGGTTCCACCTACGGAGTAGCGAATGTCGTAGAGGAACTGAGCCGCCGCCGCTTGCGCCTGGTCTGCCGCAACGGTGACGGCAAGGTTGAAAGAAGAAACAGGGTCCGGCGCACCGGCGAATCCAAAACCGCTATCGTAGCTCGTGTATAGGAACGAGAGCCCCGAGTAGGGATCATCGTAGCCCCCAGGATTGGGGCGTGGAATGCCATTGACGGGCGGCCCGAATCGCTGGGTATCCCGCAGGTCCTGGGATTGCCATCCGGTTTGCTGATAGATGTTGCCTACCCCCAGATCCCTCGGCGCGACGCTGGTGCGGGCGTATTTCATGGGACCAACGCTGATGTCCTTCCAATGCAATTCCCGGATCTTGGCCAGTTCCGGCGTCGCCCCAAAAGCCTCAAGCCCACAGCCGATGTCAGCAGGGTGGTGGTTCGATTGGTAGGAGACTCCCATGAGGCTCACGTAGACTTCGCTCCAGGGGATGGCCGTCGCGAAGTGCTGCTTGAATTTGAGAAGGCCGTCCTGTTCCAGATCCGCGTACAGATCCACCCCATCGGGTTTGAAAATCAAGCGCCATTGGTAAAGGGTGTCTTCTTCTGAAGGCTTGCTCACGCCCAGCAGATTCAAGCTCGCCACGGGGTTGTAGGCATCCGAAATCTGGCCGCCGATGGATTTCTTAATGCTGTGGAAGAAATACCATTGGCCCTGGGTGGGGCAATCATCGAATCCACCAATCACGAAATTCAGGCCATCGGCCGCAGGGCGATGACCGGGACCCGCCGCGTTATCGCCGTCGCGGGGACCGGGCGTGCCATCGGCCAGGGGTGTGGGAATGGGGCCGAATTCCGCGCCATGGACCCCCACTGAGACGGGCTGGATGCCGACTTCCCACCAATGCCCATCGCTCACAAAGCGTTGGGCGTAGAAAGTCACCACGCCCGGCTGATGGGCGGAGATCACCATCGGATTGCGCAGACGTGCCGAAATGATGGTCTGAAAATTCATGTGCATGGTGCCGACACCGGGGGAGCCATCGCCGCCGAGAATCAGCGTGCGATTGTCCTCGGTGGCATCGCTAGGATTGGCGTTCGCGGCCTTATGGATATCAATGTGATTGCCGCCGTTGCCCACGGCGTTGAATTCCGTGTCCTGGCGGGCATCCCAGGCGTCGTTGTTCCACCAAACGGTGGAGCCACCGCCCCGGTTTGTGGGCAGCACATCCCCATGATTTCCCGACCACGCGAAATGCTCATGGAAGATCGTCGCCGTTGAAGTTCCTCCCAGGGTGATCGCAGTTTGGGCGGTGGAGCTACCCGTGGCATTGGTGGCGGTCAGGGTGTAGGTGGTGGTGGCTGTAGGGCTGACCGATACCGAGGATCCGGTGACGGCGCCGATGCCATTGTCGAGGCTGAGGCTGGTGGCTCCGCTCACACTCCAGCTCAGCGTCGCGCTCTGGCCTGCGGAGATCGTGGCCGGAGTCCCCGTGAACACCGAAATCGTGGGCCGCGGGTCAGCCTGATTTATGGTCACTTTCGCCACCGCGCTCTTGGTGGGATCAGCGGCGCTAGTGGCTCGCACATGATAAATGCCAGCGGTAGCAGGCGCGCGGTAGAGGCCTCGGGCATCGATGGTTCCGCCACCGGTCTCGTCCACCCGCCAAGTGACCGATTTATCCGTGGCGCCGGAAACCGTCGCCAGGAAGGTTTGAGTTAGCCCGCCCTGCACGATCGCCGTGGAAGGGCTCACAGAAACCGAGACCCTGCGGCGGGAGAGCGCTGCGGTTTCCATGATGGTCTTCGGAGGCGGTGGCGTCTGGGCGCGAAATCCATATAGAGGAATCCGCCCGGGAGTCGCGGCGCTTGGGCTTCCAGCGACCATCAGAAAACCCAGTGTCAGAATCGGGGTAGCTCCCCCGGCCTTCAAAAATTCGCGCATGAAATCCTTCCTCAAACAAAGCCACTGAGACTCAACTGAAATCGAACTCCCAAAGTAATGGGTGCTTCCAGCCGGGTCCACGCAGGACGCGTCGGCGTCCTCAAGGCCCTTTGGGAAGTGGAAATACCTTGGCTGAACGGTCATTTGACCTGTATGAATTCGCGCGCCGCGCCATCTTGATAAAATCTTGATACGCATCCGCCCAGTCTTGACGCTGCTCTGACTCGAATTTCCGCAGCATGGAACTCGGCCCTTAGGGGCTGGGAGGCATGGATGCGACGTGGCAAAGGCTTTGTGATGGCGGCGTTGGTGGGGGGTTGCGTAGGGGCGCAGGAAACGATTCCCGTTTCTCCGGCTCCCCCAGCTCCCCAGCCTCTCGTTGCGCAGAAAGCCGCGGAGCCCTTTGCCTTTGCGGACTTTACGTGGCTGAACGGCAACAGCCGCCAGAAGGATTCGGTTCTCGACACGAAATATTTCACCGGCGAATTTCGCGCGGATGTGAATTACGTCTACGACTTCAACCACCCCCAGGATCACACGCTGGTGGGCTCCAGCGAATTGGGCCGCACCAACGAGATGCATGTCCAGCAGTTGGGAGTCGGCGGCGATTTCCACTGGGAGAACGTGCGCGGCCGCTTCATGACGCAGTTCGGTTTGTACTCCACCATGACGCCGCGCAACGATGCCAGCCCCAGCAAGGGGCAATGGCAAACGGACAATGCCTATCGCTACGTTTCGGAAGCCTATGGCGGCTACCACTGGGACGTGTTGAACGGCATCAATCTCGATGCGGGCATCTTCATGAGTTATATCGGCCTCTTCAGCTACTACAACTTCGACAATTGGGCCTACCAGCCCTCCTATGTTTCATCCAACACGCCCTGGTTTTTCAACGGCCTGCGGCTCCAGGTTTTTCCGAGCGACAAGCTGAAGCTGGAGCTGTGGCTCACCAACGGCTGGCAGTCCTACAACATGTTCAACAACACGCCGGGCGTCGGTGCCTCCGTGCAGTGGCGGCCCAATGGCGATGTCACCTTCATCTCCAACAATTACTTCATCGGCCGCGACACGCTGGGGAACGCGCAGCGCACGCGGCGGCACACGGATAACAGCTTGGAAGTGAAGTATTACGACCGGCCCGGCAACTTTCTCGACAAGATCGCCTTCACGTTCACGGCGGATTTGGGCGATGAGAATGGCGGCGGCGTCAGCCATTCAGGCGCTGCGAATAATCCCAAGCAATACTTCGCGGGCTGGATGCTCTACAACCGCTTTTGGTTTGCCAACGACCGCCATGCTCTGACCCTCGGGGGTGGCGCCATCACGAATCCGGGACGTTACCTGGTGCTCGTCCCTCCCATCAATGGCGCGACGGCGGCGTCGGGGACGCCTTACTTCACGGCTAATCCCGGCGATCCCTACCACGCGTGGGACTACTCCGTGACCTACGACTACATGCCCAATCAATGGGCGACCTTTCGCGGTGAGTTCAATCGCCGGGGCGCCAACGTGCCTTATTTCGCGGGTCCCGGTGGCGTCACGCCGCCTGGCGGCAATGCGGGCGCAGCGGGATCTGTCGTGGATGGATGGACCCCAGATCTGAAGAAGACCGAGAGCCGCTTCACGCTGGCACTCCTCGTGAAGTTCTGATGAGCGTGTGCATCCATGCATCCCATCACGCTCTGGTTCATCCCGCTAGCTTGGCTGCCCGCCTTGATTTGGATCAGCCAGCAGTTCCACTTCTGATTCTGGAGGTTTCGCGAACGGGGGTTCTTAAGACTACGTGTAGAGGCCACCGCTGACGTTCATGACCGTGCCCGTGATATAGCCCGCCTGCTCCGAGGCGAGGA
>JANXXC010000081.1 GCA_025350765.1 Holophagaceae bacterium
AGTTCACGCGCCGCGAACTACCATCGGTCTTGCGGATCTCGAAGCGGATCGGGGCCTGAAGATTGAGCGTGAAGCTGGCGGTCTGAAGGGTCGAAGACGATGTGGTCACCGTGCTTCCCACTTGAGTCCAGGTGCTACCGCTGTTGGTGGAGTACCAGAGGCCCCAGGTGCTGGCGGCATCCGTGCCGAAGACGGCGTGCTTCACCGAGATGGTCTTGGCCCCGGTGGCGAAATTGAAGTTCATCGTCACCTTGCCGCTGTTGCGGGTGCGGACGCTCTGGACGCCATTCTTGGGGTCGCTGGAGCTGTTGCCCAGGAGCGCGTCATTGAGGGTCCAGGAGCCCGAGGCGAAGGTTACATTGCCCGTGGCATAAGAACCCTTGGTGCCCGTATCGAAATTCTCACTCAGGCTGCTGCCGGTACTCACCACAGAGAAGGTCGCCGATATCGTGTGGGCGGCCGTGACGTTACTAAAGGTGTAGGAACTGACGGCTCCTGCCGAGGCTCCATCCACGGTGACGGCGCTGACCTGGTAGCCCGAATTCGGAGTGATGGAGAAAGTCTGATTCGTGCCGCTGGCCACCGACACCGCGCCGGTCGGCGTGATGCTGCCATTGGCCCCGGCGCTGGCAGTGATGGTGAAGCTCACGGGAGCCGGATTCACGGTGATGGTACGGGTGGCGGAGTTGGAAGCCGCGTGGGTATCCGTGGCCGTGAACGTGGCGGTGTAGTTCCCGGCGGCGGTGTAGGTGTGGCTGATGGGGCCCTGGACGGCGGCCGTGGCACCATCTCCGAAAGCCCAGTTGTAGGTCAGCGGATCGCCATCCGCGTCCGTGGCGCTGCCCTGGAAGGAGACTGATCCACCGGCGGTGATGGTGGGGTTGGTGGCGGGGGACAGGATGGACACGACGGGCGCGTGATTGCTGGCGCTGCCGGTCCCCGCGAGATAGGCGCAGGAATTCAAGAAGAAGGCTTTGTTGCTGTTGATGGTGTAGCTGCTGTGCAGGCTCTTGCCGGAGGTCGTCGTGGTGCCGTCATCCGCCGGGGCGCTATCACTGATGGCCACCACTCGGCCCGCGCCGACGGTGCACGTGACGATGAAGGAGCCGGTGTCGCCGCTCACTTGAGTGTGAAGAATCTCCTTCACGGAAGGATTCAGCGCGGTGTCAAGACTCGCGTAGGAATAGCTGTGGAAATCCATCAGCGACAGGCCGCCGAAGGCGCCATGCACGATGGCCTGGGTCGCGGCGTCGGTTCCGGTGCTGAAGAGATTGCTAGTCGTGTTGGCCAGCGCGTCGCCAGGGCCGTGGCCCGCCACAAAGGTGAAGCCGTAGGGATTGGAGCCGTTCACGTTCACCAGATCGTTGAAGACCGTGTAGGCGTCCGTGCCGCCGGCGCCGCTGTAGCGGGCCGCGCCGATGTGGTTGCAAACGATGAAGAGCCCGCCGCCGTTCTGGACGTAGCTGAGGATGGCCTGCTTCTCCGTGGCGGAGAATCTCACATAGGGCTCGGGAATGATGTAGACCTGATAGTTCGAAAGATCCTGCGGATTCGTGGCGTCGCCGTAGGTCACGCGGCCCGAAGGCGGCAGGGTCTGCACCTTGTAGCCGGCCTTGAACAAATCAAAGCCCCAGGCGCTGATGCCGCCGTTCCAACTGGTTTCGCTGGTGGGGTTCACGGGACTGGGATCAGGTTCACTGGCGGAGCAGATGACCCACTCGGCGGAGGTGCCCGCCTCTTCGTGGCGAGTGTGGTCGAAGAGCACTTTCTTCGGCGTCTGGGCCGTCAAGGGTAGGGCAAGTCCCAGCACGAGCAGGGACAAGAAACGGGACCGCGTGATAAAGCTCACGTAAAACCTCCAGGATTGGGTTGAGAAATGGATGATGGACAATTAGATCGATGGATCTTGCGAAAGGCTTGTAAATTCGGCTGTCTTAACAACATTTAACAAACCTTTCAAATGCTTCACCGAAACCCAGTCCACCTTCCGAGGCACACTCTCTCTATGCTCATCTCCCTTCTGTCCGTCCTGATCATTGGCAGCGCCCAGCTCCCCGAAAAGGCCACGCCGCCGACTCCGCCCAAGACTGCGGCCCCGCCCACTCCGACACCCGCACTCAAATATCGCTTCATCGTCTTTCCGGAAATCCCCCAACACCTCGGAAGCGTAGGGCCCACGGATTCGCGCGACCTCACCTGGGAACTGAAGAACACCAGCGATCAACCCATCGCCTTCCGGGTGCTGGATACGGCGCCGGGCGTGAAGGTCGATGGAGCCCCCTTCACCAAGCCCTGGCAGCCAGGCGAGGCGCGGAAGATTATCGTGAGCAGCGATGCTTCGGGTTTCCTGGACTACCAGAAAAGGGCCGTTCGTTTGGAATCCGATGATCCCTCCCAGCCCCGTTACATCCTGCGTTGGGACATGATGATCCGGCCCGAGATGGCCGTGGACGCACCCAACAAAAGCTTTGGTGAAGTGGCGCCCCACGAGAGCCCCTTGCTCGCCTACACGTTCACGAGGGAGGGCGGCGGCCCCGCGGAGATTCGCCTTGAAAGTCACCTTCCGGACTACCTGGAAGCCGAAATCGTCGCCGCCGGACCCAAGGCCACGCTCCAGTTAACCCTCCGGCCTTCCAAGCTGAAACCCGGCATGCATGCGGGTCTGGAGCTGCTGAAGGTCTCCACCAACGCGCCCCGGCAGCCCACCTTCGATCTGACCCTCGCCTGGAAGTTGAGGCTCCCGATCTTCGCCATTCCCAGCCGGGTGGTGTGGGATCAGCCGGAATTACGCGGCATGAAGCTTGAGGTGAAATCCCGAAATGGACTCCCTTTCTGCATCCTAAGCGGTCGCATCGAGGGGCCCAAGGACAAGGATGGCCATCCCCAATTCACCTTCAGCGCCCTGTCAAAGGATAAGGCCGCCGTGCATGAAGTGAAGCTGCAATGCTTCGCGGATCTTGAATGCCGGGGAACCCTTTTTCTGGAGTGCAGCGGCCTGGACAGCCCCCTTCAGGTTCCGCTCACCTGGCTTCCTCCCAAGGGCGCTACGGAGACAAAGAAACCCTGGGACGATGACCCCGACAAGGGCAAGGAACCCGAACCCGCAAAGTCCCCTATCAAAAAATAGGAGGAGTGAACGGGGTCCTCAGGACACCGTTCTGTTTTTTGGAATTTCCTTGGGGGTTTCCAGCCTCAAGCTGACTTTGCCGACCTTGCCATCGCGCAGCACATCGAACACCACCAAGCCTTTGGGCGGGTCCAGTTCAAGCAAGTCGAAGAGTTGAACGCCATTCAAAATAGGCGTGCCCTGATAGCTGAGCAGAATGTCCCCCAGGGCGATCACGCGGCCTTCCCGGTCCAGCTTGAGAGGCCGCAGGCCCGCTTTGGCCGCGGGACCATCGGCCTCCACGTCGCTCACCATGACCCCATGGTTCAGGCCAAGAATCCGGGCGTAGGCCGGCGTGAGGGCCGTGAAGCCTAGGTAGACGGGCTCCAATTGGCCCCGCGCGATGAGGAGGGGGACCACGCGGTTCATGGTGTCCACAGGGATAGCGAAGCCAATGCCGGCACGGTTGCCGGGGCCGATGACCGAGGTATTCATGCCAATGAGCCGACCCGCGCTATCCAGCAGAGGGCCGCCGGAATTACCAGGATTGATGGCTGCGTCGGTCTGGATCACGCCTCGGATGGCATTGCCGAGGCTCGATGAGATTTCCCGATTCAGGGCCGAGAGGACACCGTTGGTGAGCGTGTGGTCCAGGCCATAGGGATTGCCGATGGCGTAGGCGCTCTGGCCCACCTGCAGCTCCGAGGACTTGCCGAGCGGCAGGGGCTTCAGGCGATCGAGGGGCGCGAAGACCTGCAGCACAGCGATGTCGTAGCTGAGGCTGCGGCCGATGACCTGGGCCTTGTAGGTCTTGCCATCCGCCAGCGTCACGTTCAAAACGTCCGCTTCGTCCGTGGGGCCCTGGCCTTTGATGGCATCGGTGTTCACCACGTGCTGGTTGGTCACCACGTGGCCCTGGTCATCCCACACGAAACCCGTGCCCGTTCCGGCGGGGGTGTCTTCCATCACTGGATTGGCGCCCCTCACGATGCTGGTGATGTAGACCACCGATGCCTTGGCGTTCTTGAACAGCCGCACGACATTCTGTTCGCTGGATAGCAGCGGCGAACGGGGCGCCACGGGCCGGGGCTTGGCCCCCTTGCGGGCCCTCTGGATGGCCTCGGCTTCCCGCGAGGTGATCTTGCCTTCCTTGGTCTGGGCAACGAGGGCCGCTGACAGCATCAGCAACAAAATCAGGGACTTTTTCTCAATGCGCATTCCATGGCTCCACGACTTGCTGAATGATGCCCTGATATCGCCGAAAGCTCCCGAAGCTACACTTAGAGCGTGTTTCAGAATGCGGCGGGGCCGCGCTGGGAGCGCCGGGCGAGCGAGGCAGATATCAGTTTGTCTTGCGTATCGGCGAAGCCGATACCAAGAAGGCAGCCGACCACGGCATATCGCCCATACGCCACGGGAGGCTAACGCGGCCCCGCGACGCCCGCCGCCCCAGCCCGAAGGGACGGGGCCAGCCGCGCACATCGCGGCGTCAGCGGCCTTGTGCGTATCATCTATACGCAGCTACGGCCCCTTCCTTGCGCTGCATCGCGGCTCACCTCCGTCGCGGCCGCACCCCATTCTGAAACACGCTCTTAAGGTGTTCCATGCCCAGCATCAGCGCCGAAGCCAAAGGCCGCGTCCAAGCCGACGGCGTCTACCAACCCGTCCATAAAATTCGCTTCGTCACCGCCGCCAGCCTTTTCGACGGCCATGATGCATCCATCAACATCATGCGGCGCATCCTCCAAGCCAGCGGCGCAGAAGTCATCCATCTCGGCCACAACCGCAGCGTGAAGGATGTGGTAGACACGGCGCTCCAGGAAGACGCTCAAGGCATCGCCATCAGCAGCTACCAGGGCGGGCACGTGGAATATTTCAAGTACATGGTGGACCTGCTGCGGGAGGCGGGCGCGGGTCATGTGCAAGTGTTCGGCGGCGGCGGCGGCGTCATCGTGCCTTCGGAAATCGCGGAGCTGGAAGCCTACGGCGTGGCGCGGATCTATAGCCCCGAAGACGGCCGGCTCATGGGCCTCCAAGGCATGATCAACGACATGCTCCAGCGCGCGGATTTCGATCCACGCGGAACGAGCGTCGCCATTCCGCTGGCCCGGAAAATCACCGAAATCGAATTGGATGAGGGCAGCGTCCTCGCGCCTCGTACCTCGCGTCTCACACCTGTGCTGGGCATCACGGGCACCGGCGGCGCCGGGAAAAGTTCACTCACGGATGAACTGGTGCGCCGCTTCCTGGTGGATTTCCCCGAAAAGAAGGTGGCCATCCTCAGCGTGGATCCCAGCAAGCGCAAGACCGGCGGCGCCCTCCTTGGCGACCGCATCCGCATGAATGCCATCTTCCATCCCGACCTCACGGCGCGGGTGTTCATGCGCAGCCTGGCCACGCGCAGCGCCCACAAAGCCACCTCTCATGCGCTGGCCGCCGCGATCCAGGAAGCCAAGGCCGCGGGCTTCGATCTGGTAGTCGTTGAGACGGCAGGCATTGGCCAAAGCGATAGCGAAATCACCGACTTGGTGGATGTTTCCATGTACGTGATGACCCCGGAATATGGCGCCGCCACTCAGCTTGAGAAGATCGACATGATCGATTTCGCGGATATTGTGGTGCTCAACAAGTTCGACAAGCGGGGCGCGGAAGACGCGCTGCGCGATGTGCGCAAACAGTTCCAAAGGGCGCGAAAATGGTTCGACCGCGATCCGGAAACCCTCCCCGTCTTTGGCACCATCGCCTCGCAATTCAACGATCCCGGCACCAACTGGGCCTACGTGAATTTGATCCACCTCATCGCCGAGAAGACCAGCGTGGCCTGGGTTCCAAAGCTCAAAGCCAGCGGCGATGCCTCCGCCAAGCACGCCATCATCCCCGGTGACCGCGTGCGCTACTTGGCGGAAATTGCCGACACCGTGCAGGGCTATAAGCGCTGGGCCGCGAAACAATCGGACTGCGCGGAAACCGCCTACGCGCTCTATACCACGCTGCTCACCCTGGGCGATCACGTGCCCGCCACCGCCGAGTTTTACGATTCAGTCCAGCTCACGGAAGAAGTGGACGGCGAGAGTGGCCCCACCATCCGCCTGCTGCGTCAGCGCTACCAAGAGCACTTAAGCGAGCTGAACACTGCTTGCCGAAAACTGCTCTGCGATTGGGATCGGACACGCCACACCTTCTGTGATGACGAAAATGTTTATGTGGTGCGCGGCAAGGAAATCCGCACCAAGAACTATACCGAAACTCTCAGCGGCACCAAGATTCCCAAGGTCGCCTTGCCCGCCTTGAGAAGCTGGGGCGAGCTGCTTGAATGGCAATTGTTGGAAAACATCCCCGGTCGCTTTCCCTTCACCGCGGGCGTCTTCGAGTACAAGCGCACGGGCGAAGATCCCACGCGCATGTTCGCGGGCGAAGGCACGCCGGAACGCACCAACAAGCGCTTCCACTATGTCTCCAAGGGCCAGCCCGCGGCGCGGCTCAGCACGGCCTTCGATAGCGTCACGCTCTACGGCGAGGATCCGCACGTGCGGCCGGACATCTACGGGAAGGTCGGCAACAGCGGCGTCTCCATCTGCACCCTGGACGACGCCAAAAAGCTCTACAGCGGCTTCGATCTGCTGGCGCCCTCCACCAGCGTGAGCATGACCATCAACGGCCCCGCGCCCATGCTGCTGGCCTTCTTCATGAACGCCGCCATGGATCAGCTCGCCGAAAAATGGCTGTCGGAACATGGCCAAATGGAGGAGGCCCAGAAGAAAATCGCGGCGCTCTATGCCGCCAAAGGGCTCTCACGGCCAACTTACGCCGGAGGCTTGCCTGAAGGAAACGCGGGGCTGGGCCTCGCATTATTGGGTGTCACGGCTGATGAGATCCTGCCCGCGGATGTCTACGCGAAACTCCGCGCCGAGGCCCTGCAGACCGTCCGGGGCACGGTGCAGGCCGACATCTTGAAAGAGGACCAGGCCCAGAACACCTGCATCTTCAGCGCGGAATTCGCCCTCAAGGTCATGGGCGATATTCAGCAATCTTTCATTAGCGAGAAGGTCCGCAATTTCTACAGCGTGTCCATCAGCGGCTACCACATCGCCGAAGCCGGCGCGAACCCCGTCACCCAGCTCGCCTTCACCCTGGCCAACGGCTTCACCTTTGTGGAGTACTACCTTTCGCGCGGCATGCACATTGATGATCTGGCGCCGAACCTCTCCTTCTTTTTCAGCAACGGCGTGGACGCGGAATATAGCGTCATCGGGCGCGTGGCGCGGCGCATCTGGGCTACGGCGATGCGCGAGAAATACCACGCCAACGAGCGCAGCCAGAAATTGAAATACCACATTCAGACCTCGGGCCGCTCCCTGCACGCCCAGGAAATCGACTTCAACGACATCCGCACCACCCTGCAGGCGCTCTACGCCATCTACGACAATTGCAACAGCCTGCACACCAACGCCTACGACGAAGCCATCACCACGCCCACGGAAGAAAGCGTGCGGCGCGCCATGGCCATCCAGCTCATCATCAACCGCGAGCTGGGCATGGCCAAGAATGAAAACCCGCTGCAAGGCGCCTTCATCATCGAGCAGCTCACGGAGCTAGTGGAAGAAGCCGTGCTCACGGAATTCCGGCGCCTCAGCGACCGCGGCGGCGTGCTGGGGGCCATGGAGACCATGTACCAGCGCGGCAAGATCCAAGAGGAATCCATGCACTACGAACATCTCAAGCACTCGGGCGAGCTGCCCATCATCGGTGTGAACACCTTCCTGAACCGCGCGCCCAAAGCAATGGGCGCCATCGAACTGATCCGCAGCACCGATGAAGAAAAACAGCAGCAGATCAAGAACCTCGAAGCCTTCCACGCCCGCAACGTCGACCGCGCCCCGGCCGCCCTGGAGCGCCTCAAGCGGGTGGCCGCCGAGAACGGAAATCTTTTTGAAGAGCTGCTGGAAACCGTGAAAGTCTGCAGCCTCGGACAAATCAGTTCGGCGCTCTACGAGGTGGGCGGGCAGTACCGGAGAAATATGTAGGAACGATTGGCCACAAAGAACGCAAAGGTCGCATAGAAACCTTTTGTGCGCTTTGTGCGCTTTGTGGCCGATTTGTTTTTCTGGTGAGTGGCCCAGATGCGGAATTGCGTGCCCCGATGGGAGCGCACGCGGTAGCCCACGGAGATGATCACGTCGAGATTGTAATGCTTGACTTGATAACTTTTCCCATCCGCGGCAGTTGTCAAGTAATCCTTGACCACTGAAACCTCTGAAAGCTCGCCCTCAGCGAAGATGTTGTTGATGTGAAGGCTGATGTTCTGTTTCGTGGTCTGGAACAAATCGGCCAGGTGGCTCTGACTGAGCCAGACGGTTTCATTTTCCAGCCGCACCTGGACCCGCGTTTGGCCGTCTTCGGTCTGGTAGAGCAATAGCTCTGACCCGGCCATGGGGCCTCCGTTGCCGGATAAATATTCGCTCTTTTTTCGTCTCATTGCAAGGGCCAGCCACCAGTCGTTTCGATGGCCTCCTCCACCTCGGCCATGAGGCGGATGGTTTCGGAAAGGGCGGCGATGGTCTGGCGGTAGTGGTTCAAATCGTCGTGGGTGAGGGTGCGGCCCTTGCGGTCCTTCAGCCACTTTTGCGCTACCTGGTAGCCGCCCACGTGGAAGTCCCAGACTTCAAGCGCCACGCCCTCGAAACACTGATCGGCGTTGATCCACACGCGGCCCGGCGCTCCGCACGCGATGCGGCGGGGCTCGTTGGTGGCCATGAGCCCCTTGCCCAGCGATTCGATGAACGTTTTCAGCGCGGGCCGGTAGGTATGCTCGGTGGCGTTGCCCTTGGCCAGGGCCGCGCTCAAGTGCTTCACATAGTCATTCGCGCTTTGCATGTCCCCAGCACCGCAAAGGAGCGGTCATGCTCATAGACATGAATCCAATCCCCTCTCTCCACGGCACCTCCCTTTCCGGCCGCGCTTTCCGCATACCAGCGGATCTGCCGAACTCCCCTATCGCACTGGTCTTCGGGTTCTCCCACGAGGCGCGGCATGACGTGCGGGCGTGGAAGCAATTCTTCACGGATCAAGGCATCGCGTTTCTCAGCGTGCCCATCACATCGTCGGACGTTGGCGCCGAAACCCTGACCCCCACCATGGATGCCATGAAACCCCACCTTCCGCCTCAGGCCTGGGATTCCATCGTGATGGTTCACGCCGGGGGCGGGGAGCTGCTGACCCATTTCAAGTGGACCGCCGATGATTTCGCCAAGGTTCTGTTGTTGAAGGAAGGCCAGGTGCGCGCCGAGCACGGCCATGGCGCTTTCAGCAACGCGGCGGCAGAAAATTTACGAGACGTGCTCAAGGATTCGTAGGCATCCTAGGGGCCTTTCCCCAGAGGAGGTCCCATGAGTTCCAATGCGCTCGCCCCCAGCATCGGCATTAGTCCCGACAGCATCCTGCAAGGTCTGAGCGCCCTGTGGGTGAGCGGCATTCTCAGCGCGGGTGTTCGGCTCAATCTTTTTGGAGCCTTGGCCGATGGCGCGAAGAATGCGACAGCCCTGGGCGCTGCCATCGGCGCCCCGGAGCGGTCCACGCGGATGCTCTGCGACGCGCTTTCGGCCTTGGGTTATCTGGCTAAGAGCGACGATGGCTACGCCAACACGGAGGTCACGGGCGCCTTCCTGGATCCCGCCAAGCCCACCTTTGTAGGAGGCATGACCCACATCTTCAACAGCCCCATGATGTGGTCTGAATTCGGTCGCATGGCCGACGTGGTGAAGCACGGCGGCACCTTGATGGACCGTAACGCCCTCACGCCGGATCACGAGTTCTGGCACGTCTTCGCGGAGAACACGCTGGCCATGGCTATTCCCAACGCCCACGCCATCGCTGAGGCCCTACCGGAGCTTGGCATCGCGCCGCCCCTCCGGATTCTCGACATCGCCTGCGGCACCGGCGGCTATGGCATCACCCTGGCCCAGCGCTTCCCGGGCTCCAGCATCACCTTCGCGGATTGGCCCACGGTGTTGGACCGCACCGCGGTGAACGCAGGGCGTTTCGGTGTGGGGGACCAATGCGAGTACAAACCCGGAGATCTCTTCACCACGGACTACGGAAGCGACTACGACCTGGTGGTGCTGGCGAACATTCATCACCATTTCAACGAGGCCGACTGCATCCGCATCAACCAGGTGGCCAAGAAGGCCCTGAAGCCGGGCGGCGCCGCGGTGGTAGTGGACTTCATCCCCGAAGAAGGCCGCGTGGGAAATCCCATGCCCCTGATGTTCGCCCTGGTGATGCTCATGTGGACGCCGGAGGGCGACACCCGCACGGAATCGGAGTACCGGCGGACTTTTGAGGCGGCGGGGTTTGCGCGCTTCGATCCGCGGCCCACGCCCTCTCCCCAGCGGCTGCTTTTCGCGCGTTAAACGGCCCCAATCGCAAAGGCCCGGCATCGCGCCGGGCCTTGTTGAAAAGGAAGGGATTAATTGGAGCGGTCCGAGGGCGGTGGT
>JANXXC010000181.1 GCA_025350765.1 Holophagaceae bacterium
CGCTCACTTTGCCGATCCGCTTCATGCCCAGGTCGGCGGCGGTGATATTGATCGTGTCCGCGGAGCGGAGGTCCAGGGACTTGTCGAACACATCGTCACGCCAGTTTTTGCCTGCACGGTCCTTTGAGATGACCGGGACGACGATGACGCCCTGCTCCACCAGCTTCTTGCGGTCACCCACCACGTAGTGGAGGGAATTAAGCAGCGCCTTTTGCTTCTCACTGGTGGTGGTGAGCTCGGCGACGGAGGTTTGGAGCTTGGTTTTTTCGTCGGCGAGACCCGCGATATCGGACTCCAGCTGCTTTTTGCGGGTGGCCAGATCACTGACCTCTTCCTGAAGCTTCTCGCCTTGAGCTACGGCGGTGTCCCGCTCGTTTTCGATTTTTTCCTTCTCCTGGCGCTGCAGGTCATTGGGGCTGATCTTGGCCCTGCCCTGGCTTACCCAAGTGCCGTAGACGCCATTCGCATAAAAGTGGTAGACCTCAAAGCCGGGCGCCATTTTGTCCATAAGGTTGACCCGGCTCACCAGGCTGCGGGCCTCCTCGATCGGCACGCCCTTCTTGCGCAGGAAACGCACGGCCATGCCGTAATGGCTGTCATTGGGTCCGGCCATGTCGGGCTTGGGCAGCACGGCGCGGAGCTTGGCCACCTTGTCATTGAGATCCTTGATCTCCTTGTCCTTGGTCAGGACTTCCTGCAACAGAGCCTGGTAGGAGCTGTTCTTCTCGGTCTTGATGCGCTCCTCGAGGGCCTTCTTTTGTTCATCCGTCAGCTGCATGGTCTCGGCGTTGGGTTTGATGTCCGTGGCGCCGACCTGCTTGAGTTTCTCCTCCTGGGCGCCCACGGCCTGCTGCTGCTGTTGGTTCAGCTTGTCCAGCTCCGCAGCCTTCTGCTCCAGATTCTTGATCTCTTTGTCCTCAGACTTTTGCTTGAATTTGTCGCAGCCCGGCGCCATCACCAACAGGGTAAGGGCGGCGGTGGCGGCGAAAGGGGCCGCAAGGCCGCGGCGGAAACGAGACTGCATCATGGGGCGCTCCTGAGATTGGGTAATGGATCATTTGGTCCTGGATAGGTGGAACAACCATAGCCCTCTGTTCCAAGCCTGACAAGCTAGTGTGGTGTCATTGAAACATCGCAACCAATACCCCCATCTGTGCCAGCACACTCGCCGGGGGTTCGGGGACGCGGCGTGGCGCCCCGAGGGGTGTCAGCCGGTGCCGCTGTTTCGATGAAAGTGAACTAGTCCGATGGTAAGCTGAAAGGCTCCGGTGCCGCGGAACGCCGCCGGTGATTGGGAGTCGGAGCATGGCCACGGCAGGCAAGCATTTCTTCACGTCCGAAAGCGTCACCGAAGGCCATCCGGACAAGATTGCCGACCAAATTTCCGACGCGGTGCTGGACGCGGCGCTCAAGGATGACCCCAAGAGCCGTGTGGCCTGCGAAACCCTGGTGACCACGGGGCTGGTGGTGGTAGCGGGCGAGATGACCACCGAGGCCTACATCCCGGTGGCCAAGCTCGTGCGCGAGGTAATCAGGGACATCGGCTACGACCACAGCGCCAAGGGCTTCGATGCCGGCACCTGCGGCGTGGTGGTGACCCTCGACCAGCAGAGCCCCGATATCGCCATGGGCGTGGACTCCGGTGGCGCCGGCGACCAGGGCCTGATGTTCGGCTACGCCACCCGCGAGACGCCGGAACTGATGCCCGCGGCCATCCAGTACGCCCACCGCCTGACCCGGCGCCTATCCGAAGTCCGCAAGGATGGCAGCTTGCCCTGGCTGCGCCCCGATGGCAAGAGCCAGGTGACGGTGGAATACGACGGCAACCAGGTTGTGCGCATTGACGCCGTGGTGATCTCCACCCAGCATGACGAGGCCGTCACCAACACCACCCTCCACGCGGAGATCGAGAGACTCGTCATCCGGCAGGCGCTACCCGAGGGGCTCGTGGACGCCCGCACGAAGTTCTTCATCAACCCCACCGGCCGCTTCGTCATCGGCGGCCCCATGGGCGACTGCGGGCTGACGGGGCGAAAGATCATCGTGGACACCTACGGGGGCGCGGGCCATCACGGCGGCGGTGCCTTTTCCGGCAAGGATCCCAGCAAGGTGGATCGCAGCGCCGCCTACATGGCGCGCCACATGGCCAAGAATATCGTGGCCGCAGGCCTCGCCGACAAGGCGGAAATCCAGCTGGCTTACGCCATCGGCGTGGCGGAGCCCGTCAGCATCCACGTGGACACCTTCGGCACCGGCCAGGTTTCCGACGAGGCCATCGTCCGGGCCGTGCGCGAAGTCTTCAGCTGCACGCCCAAGGCCATGATCGAGGCCCTGGATCTGCGCCAGCCCATCTACCGTTCCACCGCAGCCTACGGACATTTCGGGCGGCCCGAGTTCAGCTGGGAAAACACCTATAAAATCGAAGCGCTTCAAGCCGCGGCGAAATAGGAATTTTCAATCCTCGATCAGAGCGCGCCTGAAGCGCGGTTCACCCGTGCCACCCAGGCCTTCCAAGTCCCCAAATCCAGGGGCCCCGGCTCCGGCACTCGCAGGTTTTTCCGCATGGCTCGGGCCCTTTCCAGAGCCGGACGCCACAGGCTCTCGGCCTGAGTTGCCAAGGCCGCGGCGCAGGCGCGGACGCCTGCTTCCGTCTGGCAGACCAAAAGCCATTCATGGCCCGTTTCGAGGCAGAGCTGCACGCGGTCTTCCCAGCTCCAGTCCGTGCAACCGCCCATCTCCAGGTCATCCGGGAGGAAGCGGCCCCGAACGCCATAGGGGTTTTCCAACACGGAGCCCCGGTGCAGGGAGGCGGGCAAGGCGCCGGTGGCGGGCGTCCTGAGATGGGCCACCATCACCAGGCGATCCTCATTGGAAAGCGCCAGAAAGGGCGCAGCATTGCGGCGGACCTGAGCCTCGTTGTCCAGGCCAGGCAACGCCTTGTGGCTGTCTACTTGCGTTCCCCCGAGGCCCGGGAAATGTTTGAGGCATCCACGGATGCCGGTGCTTTCAAGACCGTGAAGAAAGGCCCCCGCCGCGCGGACCACCTCCCCGGGTTCACGGCTGGCGCAGCGATTCCCCATACCTGTGCCTTCGAAGCCATCCCACAAATCGGCCACCGGCGCGAAATCCACATTGAAGCCTAGGAGCCCCAGGCCTTCCCCCCAGAGCCGCCCCCAGGTTTCGCAGCCTTGAGCGCCACCACCCTCCCAGATCGCTCTAAAGCTTGGCGTCTCACCCACCCAGGGCCTCAACCTGGACACGGCGCCCCCTTCCTGATCCAGGGCCACCGCCAGCGGAAGCTCGGTCCCCCAGCGGGCTTGCAGGCCATCGATCAAGGCCTTCAGGCGCAGTGGCCCCCGCTCGGGATCGGGGTCAATATTGCGGGAGAAGGGGATGATCCCCCCCGGCACCAAGTCCGTTGGCACATCCTCCGGGTCCTGGCCGTTGAATCCGATCCACAGAAGCTGGTTCAAGCTTGACCCGCGAGCCGTCGGCTCAGGGCCAGGGCGCGGTGAAGGCCCAGCAGGGCGGATTCAAGCTGACGCTTCCAGAGCAGGAAGCTGCGGTCCGAAGGATAGAAAGCAGAGCGTCCATCGAAGCCGAGCACCAGCATGGCCAAGGGAGTGTCGCCGTGGCGCAGGGGCACCATGAAAGCTTCGCTGTAGCCGATATCCACGGTGCATTCCTCGGCTTCGTGGATGGCGCCGAGATCACCCCATCCCGTCAATTCCGGCCAGGTTTTTTCTCCGGTCCGGGCTAGGTAGGACCATGGATCCGCACCGGCGCCCGGCACAAGGAAGGCCCAGCCATCGGGATTGAACCGCGTCCTCAGATGATCCAAGAAAGGCTTCACCAGGGGATCCAGCTCGATCTCCTTCTGGGCCGCCAAGAGAAGGCCATTCAGGCGGAGGACTTCCTCATGGAAGGCATGCAGCTCCCAGGTGCGGGTCATGACGCGGCTTTCGAGATCGGCCTGGTAGTTCTCCACCTTTTTCATGAGCCGCGCATGGTCCAGGGCGCGGTCCAGCACCGCCGCAAGCTCCACGGTCTTGAAAGGTTTCCGGATGAAGTCGTAAGCGCCCTTCTGCAGGGCTTCGATGGCCGACTCCGTGGTGGCGAAACCCGTGATCACCACGCACAAAGAGGAGGGATCTTTTTCGCGGATCGACGCCAGCAGCTGAAGGCCCGATATCCCCGGCATGTTGAGGTCCGTGAGGATGACGGGGTAGTGTTTGTGCGCGATGAGATTCAGGGCCTCCTCGCCGCTTTCCGCCACTTCCACGGTGTAACCGTCGTTGGAAAGGGCTTCGCGAAGGG
>JANXXC010000189.1 GCA_025350765.1 Holophagaceae bacterium
GGCATCGGCCTGCTCAACAAGCTGAAGGCCTACGCCCTCCAAGAGCAGGGCCACGATACCGTGGAGGCCAACCACATGCTCGGCTTCGCCGATGACCTGCGCACTTACAACTCCGCCATTGAGATGCTGCGCTTTTTCGGCATCCACAAGGTGCGCCTGCTCACCAACAATCCGAAAAAGATCCAGGCCCTTGAAGACGCAGGCATCGAGGTGATGCGCGAGGCTCATCAACAGGCCAGCAATCCCCACAATCTGCGCTATCTCAAGACCAAGGCCAAGAAGAGCGGGCACATGCTGAGCTTCCGGGAAGAAGCGCTCTAAAAGGTTTTCGATTTTCGATTCGAGGTGCGCGCTATTCGCGATTCTTCTCCCTTGGGACTTAGGACGCGTCCTGCGGTAGGCTGGATGCCTCGTCTAACGAGTTCATCGTTGAGGATCCCCATGCGTGCAGCCCTCCTGGCCCTTCTTACCGTTTCGTTAGTGGCGGGGGACAAGCCCCTGACGAAGACCGAGCAGGCTTTGAAATTTCATCCTGCGATTCCAACTCCGGGCTTTGAAGCGCGGGAGTCGGCCGCCACGCAGCGCAAAAAACTGCTCGCGGAAAGCGCCTTGAAGGCGATTCCTTTCCGCAACGTTGGCCCCATGGGCCAGGGTGGCCGGGTGGTGAGTTTCACCGCTGATGCTCGCAATGCATCCGCGTGGGTCGTGGCCTTCGCCACCGGCGGGCTTTGGAGCACGAAGAATGAAGGCGCCGATTGGACAGCGCTCTTCGATCACGAAGCGGCCTTCGCGCTGGGCGCGGTAGCGGTGGAGTGGGGAGAGCCGGGCATTCCGAAAACCATTTGGGCGGGCACGGGCGAATCCAATGCCAGCCGCAGTTCCTACGCCGGTGCGGGCATTTTCAAAAGCACGGATGGCGGAAAATCCTGGTCCTGCATGGGACTGAAAGACAGTCACCGCGTTGCGCGCATCGTGATCGATCCTAAAAATCCCGATGTCGTGTTCGTGGCGGCCCAAGGGCCGCTTTATACCGAAGGCGGGGAGCGTGGCGTCTTCAAAACCACCGACGGCGGCAAGAGCTGGAAGCAAGTGCTGGCGGCCCCGGCCCGCACCGGCGCGGCGGACCTAATTCTCGATCCATCCAACTCCAACATCGTCTACGCCACCCTGTGGGAGAAGGATCGCAAGCCCTACGATTTCCTGGAGAGTGGGGCCAGCAGCGGGATCTTTAAGAGCCTTGATGGCGGCGCAAGCTGGAAACAAATGGAGGGCGGCTTCCCGAAAGGCGATGGCATCGGTCGCATCGGATTGGCCATCAGCCGACAGAATCCTTCGAAGGTTTACGCCTTCGTGGACAACCAGTCGCTGCGGCCTGAAGGAGAAAAGGATCCTTTCGAGGACAGCGAAAAAATCACCGTCAAGCAGCTCGATAAGATGAGCAAGGACGAAGTTCTGAAGCTCGACGACAAAAAGCTAAAAGATTTTTTAAAGGACAACGGTTATCACAAAGACATCACCGCCGAAAGCGTGAAGGCGGATCTCAAGGCCAGCAAGATTGAGGTGAAAGATTTGTTGGCCTACCTTGCGGATGCTCAGGCGGCCCTTTTTGATGTTCACATCGCGGGCCCTGAACTCTATGTTTCCGAGGATGGCGGAGCCCACTGGAGCCGCACCCACGCTGGGAGATTGGAAGATCTGACTTTCACCTACGGCTATTATTTCGCTCAAGTTTGCATCGATCCAAAAGATGACCAACACGTCTTTTTGCTGGGGCTTCCGCTCGTGGAAAGTCGGGATGGTGGCAAAACTTTCCACGGCGCTAGTGGCACGCCGGATTACGCTTCCCACGGCGATAATCATTCCCTGTGGATGGATCCTGCCAATCCCGAGCGTGTGGTGCTTGGCCACGATGGCGGCTTGGACATCAGCACCAACGGTGGCCGTTCCTGGCGGGGCATCAAGAACCTGCCCGTTGGCCAGTTCTACGCCATCTCCACCGACAACGCCGATCCCTACCGCATCTACGGCGGTTTGCAGGACAACAGCGTGCGCATGGGGCCTTCAGAGCC
>JANXXC010000201.1 GCA_025350765.1 Holophagaceae bacterium
TGTGCCGGCATAAGGGTCCGTAACTCCTCCGAATTTGTTTAGGAGAATCACCCATCGCGCCGGCCATGGGCCCGCATAAGGGTCCGTAACTCCTCCGAATTTGTTTAGGAGAATCACCCATCGCGCCGGCCATGGGCCTGCATAAGGGTCCGTAACGGCCTGCGCAGAAAAACGCTGCGCAAGCCATAACGGTCCCTAAACGCTTCCCCCACCCATGCGTTGGATGCGGGCGCCGACGCCCTCCAACTTTTTTTCAAGGCCGGCGTAGCCCCGATCCAAGTGATAGATGCGATCCACGGTGGTCTCGCCCTCGGCCACCAGGCCCGCCAGTACCAGGGTGGCGGAGGCCCTCAGGTCCGTGGCCATGACGGTGCAGCCCGTGAGTTTCGCGGGGCCAGCGACGATGGCGGTGCTGCCATCGATGCGGAGATTCGCGCCGAGGCGTTCCAGTTCCATGGCGTGCTGAAAACGGTTCTCGAAGATGGTCTCCTTGATGACGCTGATGCCGTGGGCTTGAGTCATCACGGCCATGGCCTGGGCTTGCAGGTCGGTGGGGAAGGATGGAAACGGCGCGGTGGTGATGTCTCGCGCGCGCAATTTCTGTGAGAGTTCTCGCTGGACGCGGAGCTGACGGCCCTCGGCGCCGTCGCGCTCGGTGATGAGACAGCCCATGCGTTCCAGTAGATCAATCAGCGAACGCAGATCGTCGGGACGCACGCGCTCCAGCACAACGTCGCCACCGGCGATGGCCACCGCGCACAGGTGCGTGCCGGCCTCGATGCGATCGGGAATGGTCGCGTGGGCACTGCCATGCAAGGCCGCAACTCCCTGGATGGTGAGGGTGGTGGTGCCCATGCCTGTGATGCGGGCGCCCATCTTGTTCAGCAGCTCCGCCAGATCCCCGATCTCTGGTTCCAGCGCGGCGTTGCGCAGGATCGAGGTGCCTTCCGCCAGGGTGGCCGCCAGCATCGTATTCTCGGTGGCGCCGACGCTGACTTTTTCGAAGGTATGGTCGATGGCCTGGAGCCGCCCGCCGGGAACTTTGGCTTCCACGTATCCCTGTATGATTTCGATGTGGGCGCCCATGCGGGTAAGGGCTTCGAGGTGGAGATTGATGGGCCGGGCTCCGATGGCGCAGCCGCCGGGCAGTGAGACGGTGGCGCGGCCGAAGCGCGCGAGGAGCGGCCCCAGCACCAGGATGCTGGCGCGCATGGTCTTCACCAATTCATAGGGCGCTTTCAGCTCGCCCTGTTCGAGATCCGCCGCTTGAATGGTGGCGGTGTATTGCAGGCCATCCTCATCCGGAACGCGTACCACAGAGCAGCCCAGGGCCTCCAGCACCTTCAGCATGGTGCGGATGTCCGACACCGCGGGAAGGTGTGAAAGGAGCACGGGTTCAGGGCTTAGCAGGGCCGCGGCGATGCAGGGCAGGGCGGCGTTCTTCGCGCCGGATACGAGGATGCGCCCCTTCAGTGAGCTTCCACCGGTGATGACGAGACGGTCCACGCATGACTCCAAGGCAAACGATAAGAATAACGAGAAACCGGCGTTAAACTTCGGCTTCACATTCCGGAGACCCATGATGCGTCGCTTATTTTTTGGACTATCCCTGAGCTTGGTCTTGGGCGCCCAAGGGCCGAAGGCGCCCATCACCATCGCCCTGGACGCCACGGACGCGCCCCGCCACATTCTCCACGCCAAGCTCAATATTCCCGCCAAGGCCGGGCCTTTGACGCTGCTCTATCCGCAATGGATTCCCGGTGAGCACGGACCCACGGGACCCATCACGGACCTGGTGAATCTCCATATCCAGGCCAACGGGAAAGCGCTCACCTGGCGGCGCGATCTCGTGGATATGTACGCCATTCATCTCGACGTTCCGCCCGATGCGAAGGCCGTTGAAGTGAATTTAGATTTCCTTTCGCCCATCGCCACCGGCGGATTTTCCGCGGGCTCATCCGTATCCGAAAAGCTCGCGGTGCTGAGTTGGAATCAGGTGCTCCTCTACCCCAAGGGCGCGCAAAGCGATGACATCCGCTACGAGGCCAGCTTGAAATTGCCCGATGGCTGGGCCTTCGGGACGGCCCTGGAAGAAGCCAGCCGAACGGGCAGCAGCTTTACTTTCAAGCCCGTGAGCCTTACCACCCTGGTGGATTCACCGATCCTGGCGGGGGCTCATTTCAAGCAGGTGGATCTCGGAATCAGCATGGGCCGCGCCCACCATCTCGACCTTGCGGCGGATAGCGCGGAAGCCCTGGCCATGTCGCCGGAAACCCTTCAGCACTACAAAAATTTGATCACCGAATCCGGGGAGCTTTTCGGTGCGCGGCACTACAACCACTACGATTTCCTCTACACCCTGAGCGATAACGTCGCGCATTTCGGCTTGGAGCACCATGAGAGCAGCGACGACCGCACCGCTGAGCGCTCCCTCATGGATCCCAGCCTACTCAAGACTTCGTCCGGCCTGCTGCCCCACGAGATGGTCCATAGCTGGAATGGCAAATTTCGGCGGCCTTCCGGGTTGGCCACGGGCAATTTTGACGCGCCCATGAAGGGTGATTTGCTGTGGGTTTACGAGGGCCTGACGCAATACCTGGGCTCGGTTCTCACCGCCCGGAGCGGCCTCTGGACGACGCAGGATTATCGCGATGATCTGGCCATCATCGCGGCCGCCCTTGACACAGAGACCGGCCGCACTTGGCGCCCCTTGCAAGACACCTGCGATGAAGCCCAAATCCTCTACAGCGCGCCTGGCGCTTGGTATTCGCTGCGCCGCGGCGTGGACTTCTACCCCGAAGGCCAGCTCATTTGGTTGGACGTGGACACGACCCTTCGAGAGCTCACGAAAAATAAAAAGTCGCTGGATGATTTTTGCAAAAGTTTCTACGGTGCGCCCAGCGGTTCCCCCTTGGTCAAGCCCTACGCCTTTGAGGACGTGGTGACGGCGCTTAATCAAGTCGCGCCGAACGATTGGGCGGCCTTTCTTCGACGGCGCCTCGACGCCAAGGATGCCCACGCGCCCTTGGGCGGAGTTGAGCGGGGCGGATGGAAACTCGCTTACACCGAGGAACCCACGGAGATGTGGAAGGCCCGTGAAACGAACAACAAAAATGTCGATGTTAGCTATTCCCTTGGCCTTTACCTAAGCGCCGAGGGCGCCGTGAACGACGTGTTGACGGGCTCTCCGGCATTCAAGGCGGGGATGCTTCCGGGCATGAAGCTCCTGGCCGTGAACGGGCGCAAATGGTCCACCGACGGCATACACCAGGCCCTCAAGGATTCCAAGACTTCAACGGCGCCCATGGAATTCATCACCGAGAAGGGATCCTTCGTGAAGGTCTTCAAGGTGGACTACCACGGCGGCGAACGCTACCCGCGACTAGTGCGGGTCGAGGGAACACCCGATAGGTTGTCGGAGATTCTGGCGGCGAAAATTCAGAAATGACCCAGGCCGTTGTTGAAAATTAATCTCGCCATGCCGAGGGCAAGAACGGCGTAAGGGGCCGTAGCGTCCTTCGATTTGGTATCACAGCACCATCCATCACGCCGGCCTTTGGCCGGAATACTGGGCCGTAACTTCCTTCGATTTGGTATCGCAAACCACCCATCGCGCCGGCCTTTGGCCGGCATAAGGGGCCGTAACGGAATGAACAGAAAAGAACTGCTCATTCCGCAACGGCCCCTAACACCCTGCCTCGCAGGCTTGAAGGGGGCAAGGGGCCCCAGGCCCGCCCATCATGGCTTTCCCGGCGGTTATCCCCTAGCAGCAAGTATCCATCGCCACATTCCCAGACCCCATCGGGGGCGTCCTTGAGTTCCACCTTTTCTACATAGGACTCGTTGATCCGCGAGCCGTTGAGGTAGACCTCGCCTTCTTTCGACTCGACGCGATCCGAGGGCAGGCCGACGATGCGCTTCACTGAGGGTCCCTCAGGCCCCTCGATCATCCACACCTGCCCCCGCCGCGGCATTCCCGCGCACCAGGGCCACAGGGCCCAGCGAAGCTCTCCACTGCGCAACGCGGGCTCCATGCTTCGACCGGATATTTTTAACGGATGCAGTACCGTGAGAGGGCTCAACGCCAGCGCCACCGCAGCGATGGGGACAATAGCCTTCATGCGGATTCCTTCGGCCGGGCCAAGGCATGAAGGGCCAACAGGGCTAGGCCCAGGTCCCGCAGAAGGGCCAGCTTCATATCGTCAAGCCGTTGCTCCCGGGTCTTCAGCGTCGCGGCCGCGCCGAAGCAGCCGCAGTCCACGGGATTGCCGCGGATGAGGTTGATCCCAAGAGCCCCGATGAACATCAACAGCAGGCCCAGAATGAGCGTCGCCGCACCGCGCCGCGCGATGCCGACCACGAGCCCCAGCGCCGT
The DNA here is from genome assembly GCA_025350765.1 of Holophagaceae bacterium. Classification (GTDB taxonomy): domain Bacteria; phylum Acidobacteriota; class Holophagae; order Holophagales; family Holophagaceae; genus JANXPB01. The sequence continues at coordinate 4,376 of JANXXC010000201.1, forward strand.
GAGGCCTTCGATCCACGGCAGCAGCAGCGCCAGGGGCGGGGTCCAGGCCAGGGGAATCAGGCCATAGGCGAAAATGCTTTGCGCGAAGCCCGGCGGATCCATGAATTTTGGAATGGCGGCGCTGAGCATCACCACCGCCAGCAAGCCTTGGGAGCTGCGCAGGGTCCAGGGATGCATCAGAAAGGCGCGAGCCGTCATGGCTTCTCACCTTGGGTGACGGGCAGCTTGCGGGCCTCCCAGTCCGGGAACCCATCCACATAGATGCGCAGGTTGCGGAAGCCCGCCAGCCATAGCTTCTGGGCCACCAGATGGCTATCGTGGCAGTCGCCGCCGGAGCAATAGACGACGACCGGCACCTTCAGATCCGCGGTGAAGAGAGTGAGCTGGTCTACCTTCTCCGGCAGGCCATCCTCCCAGGCCGGGAGGTTTTTGGCGCCGGAGATGTGGCCTAGGGTGTAGATGGAAGTGCGCCGCGCATCCACAAAGCGCGCGCCGTGGGCGTGGAGCCAAGCGGCTTCATCCCCCCGAATGTCCGCCTGGGTTTCGTTGACGAGAGGCGGGAATCGCGTCCACCAGTCGGTCTTGGGGTCAGGCGCCGGTGCGGCCCTCGGAGCTTCGACCTTGCTCTCCGCCGCGGGGCGCACCGTTTTAGGCAGGGGCAATGCAGGCGTGGCAACGGAGGGCGCGGAGGAATGCAGCGGGGAAGCCGCTGAAGGAATTTGAGTGCTGGAGGCAGCAGGTCGAACGGATTCCTTCGGCCACCAGGACAGCCGCCGGGTGGGGCCTGCAAAAGTGTTGGAAAACCAGGCGCACAGGAGGGCCGCCACCAGGTATGAGGGGACCTCTAGCCAGGGGCGCAGACGCATCTTGTTAAGGCCGGACGGCCAAACGCCGTCCCCTTCCATCGGTGAGCGCCACTTCGGAAATGCGGGCCGGCGCAGGCACGTGGGGCGCCAATTCCTGCTGGAGTTTTTTCGCCAGCTCTAAAGGCCCCGCGAGGCCCAGCTCTGAGAGCAGCTTGCCTTGAAAAGGCGCCAGGATGTGGTCCATCACGGCTTCGAGATCGCGGAAATCCATGACCACATCGAAGCCATCCAATCCCTGCCGCGAGGTGATGACTTCCACGGTGTAATCGTGGCCCTCCCATTTTCCATCGGAGGTTTGAAAGACCACGGATAGGGGCCTCTCTACAGCGGCTTCAAAGGTCAGGCGCTCGGAGGGCCCAGGAGTATCCATCCCTCGATTCTGGCAGCCCCGCGCTAAACTGGGCCGTTGTTTGCCCGCATGATCGATCATCTATTTGCTGGAGACCCCTATGCGCGACTTCTCGACCCAGTCGGCCCGCCCTGATGTTGCGCGCGAGGAGCTGGATTTCGATGTGCTTTTCGTGGGGGCGGGGCCGTCCAACTTGGCGGGGCTATGGCGCCTGCTGGATCTCATCGAGGCGCACAACCAACAGCCCGGCGCGAAGAAACTCGAAGGTCTCACCATCGGCCTTATCGAAAAGGGAGCTGAGATCGGCGACCACGCCTTCAGCGGCGCGGTGCTGGATCCTTCGGCCTTGAATGAGCTGGTGCCGGATTTCATGGCCAAGGGTTTTCCCTCCGAAGGCGAAGTGACCTCCGAGGAAGTCTGGATGTTCACGGAGCGCAGCGGCTTCCAGTTCCCGGTGCCGCCGCCTTTCTTGCAGAACCACGGCAACCATGTGGTGTCGCTATCCAAGATGGTCCGCTGGATGGCCGCCCAGATCGAAGCCCGGGAAGTGCCCGGCGTGGACGTGATGCTGTTGCCAGGCTTCGCGGGCATGAAGGTGCTCTGGGAAGCCGGGAAAGTGGTGGGCGTTCAGACCGCCGACAAGGGCGTCAATGCTGACGGTACGAAGAAATCCAACTTCGAGCCGGGCAACAATTTGAAGGCCAAAGTCACGATTTTCGGGGAAGGCCCTCGCGGCCATTTGAGCCGTGAACTGGATGAAGTGTTGAACCTTCAGGCCTCCTCCAAAAATCCTCAAGTGTACGAAATGGGCGTGAAGGAAGTGTGGGAAGTGCCCGAGGGCAACATCGAGCCGGGCTTCGTGCTGCACAGCACCGGCTGGCCTCTTAGTGACGGAGAAAGCGGCGGGTCCTGGGTCTACGCCATGGGCGCGAACCGCATCAGCATCGGCTACGTGGTGAGCCTCGACACGAAAGATCCCTTTGTGGACGCGCATTTGATTTTGCAAAAATTCAAGGCCCATCCCCGCATCGCGCCGATGCTCGCGGGCGGCAAGATGGTGCAGTATGGCGGCAAGGCGCTCGCCATCGGCGGCTGGTACTCCATGCCCCGTCTTGCTTTCGCGGGGGGAATGCTCGTGGGCGACGCCGCGCAGATGGTGAATGCCGCGCGCTTGAAGGGCATTCATCTCGGCATGAAGGGCGGAATGTGCGCCGCAGATACGATTCTTTCGGCCTTGAAAGAGAATGATTTTTCCGACAAGTCGTTGATGCGCTACAGCAAGTCCTTCATGAATTCTTGGGCGGGCAATGAGCTATACAAGGCGCGGAATTTCCACGCCTCCATCGAGCACGGCCTGACACCGGGCGCGGCCCTCAACATCGGCTTCGCGTTGGCCACCAGCGGCTGGGTGCCGGGCGATCCAATGAAATCCCACAAGGACGCCAGCACCACCCAAACCACCGAGGCCTATTACAACAAGAAGGGCCTCAAACGCGACGACCTGGATTGGGGCGTGAAGTTCGATGGCCAAAAGACCTTCACCAAACTGGATGACGTGTACCTCAGCGGCGTCATGCATGACGAACATCAGCCGGGCCATCTCAAGATCACCAAGGGCGACCATGTCTGCGTCACTTGCTGGGACGAAAAGGGCGCGCCCTGCACGATCTTTTGCCCCGCCCAAGTCTACGAAATGCACCCCGACTTAAATGGATTGGTGAAGAAAGTAGACATCGCCTTTTCCAATTGCGTCCACTGCAAAACCTGCGACATCAAGTGCCCCGAAGAAAACGTCATCTGGACCCCCCCCGAAGGCGGCGGCGGGCCGAAGTACACGCTTTGCTGATTTGTGGAGCCACGGATTACACGGATGGAAGCTGTTAAACCCGCACCATCATCAGGAGTTCGAATGCACCGCAGACCAGGAAGCATGGCGATGGTCACAGTGGTCTTTGCTGTTTTTTCTGCGTGCTCGTATTTTCGAGGGCCTGCCGGATTCTGGAAATTATTTCGTCCGGAATTAGTCTCGAAGCAATCCGTCGATCAAGGCCCCTGGGGAGGTTCCAGGTCGATCCGCTGGCACGCAAAGGGGCCAACGGGTTTCCTCCTCCTCGAAGTCAGAACATTCGCTGAGAGCCACGGCTGGAAATTGAAAGATCAATGTGAGTACCCGCCGACAACCACTTCGACTTCTCTCCTCAATGGACATGGGAACGCTGAATGTAATCCAACCTTCATGCAAGTCCCTTCGGTTGTCATGAAGTTTGAGACTGGGTGGATTCGAGAAGACCCGGGTTCAGGTAAAACGAACCCAGCGTTTGGTTTTGTCCAAGTTAGCAATGATGGTTCGGAGCTGTACATGTTCCACTTTTGGGGAAACGGGTGATTCCTTTGTCCACCGAAGCAGGCCTAACTCCTCGTTCAACCCATACGCCGAGCCTGGCCGCATTACGGTATCTTCAACATTCACCGAGCCGATTGACAGGCATTGATTTATCCGTGTTAATCCGTGAACATCTGTGGCTTCGTTAGTTTTTGTATTTTCATTCGTGGTTCCAAATATCAGGATTCATCCGTGGCCCTAGATCCAAGACTTCTCGACATCCTCTGCTGTCCCGCCGATTTTGACGGGAGGCCTTGCCACGGCGATTTGAAAGAAACAGCCGAAGGCCTGCACTGCCAAAAATGCGGATTGCTCTATCCGGTCGAGGATGGCATCCCGGTGATGCTCGTGGACCACGCCAAAAAGGCGGGCGCGTGAAGCTCGACCGGACCCACGCGGAATCGCTGCTGGGGCGCATCCGTGGCCTCAAGGTGGCGGTGCTGGGCGACCTCATGCTGGATGAATATTTATTCGGCGAAGTGAACCGCATCTCCCCGGAAGCCCCCGTTCCCATCGTGCGCGTGGTGCGCGAGACCGCCGTGCTGGGCGGCGCGGCCAATGTCGCGGCGAACCTGAAAGCTTTGGGCGCGGAACCTCTGCTGATCGGCGCGGTGGGGAGTGATCCCGCGGGCCAGCGCATTTCGAAATTATTGGGCCGGTGGGGCATTGGCGGCGAGTGGATTTATGAAGAACCTTTGATTTCGACCATCGTGAAAACGCGGGTCATCGGACAGCACCAACAGATGCTCCGCATTGATCGCGAAGATGATGTCGCTCAGGTAGGCCACACGATTTCAGCGCCGGTTTCCTCGATGCTCGAATCCGCGCTATCTCAAGCCTCGGCACTCATCATTTCGGACTACGCCAAGGGCGTTATCGGACCCCTTGTAATGGACGAAGTCCGCAGGTTCTGCTCGCGCCATTCGATTCCCTGGATCGTAGATCCAAAACCCGTCCATCGTGAGCTGTACCGGGGCGCCACGCTGATGACGCCGAATACCAAGGAGACCTCCGAACTGACGGGCCTCCCCGCGAAAAGCGACGCGGAAGTGACCGCCGCCGGACGCGCGCTAATGGAAAATCTGGGACTCTCGGGCCTACTCATCACCCGCAGCGACAAGGGCATGGCGCTTTTCGCGCCCCATGCCAAAGATGGCGCGGACCATCGCGAACCCTGGATGATCCCCACCATGGCGCAAGAGGTCTTCGACGTGAGCGGTGCCGGAGATACGGTCATCGCCGCCTTCGGTGCGGCGGTTGCCGCCGGCGCAGATTGGGCGGACGCCGCCATGCTCGCCAACGCCGCCGCCGGCCTCGTGGTCGCCAAGGTCGGCACCGCCACCGTCACCGCCGAAGAGCTACTGGCGCACTACCACGAGCAGGAAGCGCTTTGACGGGCGAGGGTTGAGGGACGAGGACGCACTCTTCATCCTCATACCGCATCGCTCATCTCTCGAACCTGTTCAGTCCCTCAGCTCCACGCTCAGCACGTAGTGATCGCCCTTCGGAAGCCTTTCCTTCACCTGGAAGAAACTCAAGAAGAAGGATTCGCTTTCGCCGGGTTTCACGGTGCCGATCTTGGTGCCTCCGTTAGCGGCGCCGAGGAGGCGTCCCTCCTTGTCGAAGACGGCGATGGCGAAACCCGGCGTGCGGGGCTTCGCGGCGGTGTTCGTCACTTGGATGAGGGCGCGGCTGCCATAGTCTGGGCCCTGCAAAAGCTTGTTCTTGGGCTCCCGCTTGGCGAAGGAGATCGAGGTGATCTTCAGCCCATCCACGTTCAGGGAAAGCGGCAGGACTTCGTTCCAGCGATAAGGCAGGGTTTCGCTGGTGAAGCTCAAGGCCTGCGGTTTCGCGGGGGCCACGGTTTTTTCAAGGGCTGGCATTTCCTGTTTAATCGGCTCAGCGGGTTTCGTTTCCGGGGCGGCTTTGTCCTGCAGGCCAAGCAGGAAGACGAGGGTCAGGATGCTCATGGGGACTCCGGGGACATGACAAAGCTATAGCCCAAGGTGCGGGCTATTGGGAATGGGTTTCAGCGGGTAGCTGTGGAGTCAGTTCTTGCCGCCGAAGAGGCCGCCGAAGAGGCTCTTCTTCACCGGTGCGGTGGCTTCGCCGGGCATGGTGGGGACTGGGCCGATCTGGGTGCTGCGACGCATGCGCTCGAAGACGGGGCGCAGGGCGGGCACTTTGTTGGCTTCGAGCCAATTCTCGCTGAACTGCCGAGCCACTAAGTGGTACTCCTTCACCCGGCCCTGCTCCACCAATTGCATCAACTGGTCCATGGCCACGTTGGAAAGGGTCTCGCTCTCAAGCTGCACCTTCAAGAGGTTGGGATCCTTGACTGGCTCGAACTCGGGCGGGGGCGGGGACATCGGCCTGAGAATGGGGCTGGTCATGGCCCCGGCTGGGGGTGGCGTTAGGGTGGGAAGGGGCATCCTCAGCGTTCTCTCCATGTGGGACACGTCTTCGCTGGGCATGTCGGCGACGTTCATGAGCCGGGTGGAGGCCGATGGCTCCGGTTCGGCGGTTTGCGCGGACATGGCGAAGTCCAGTTCCTTGGTGGAGAGCACGACGGTGGAATTATCCTCTGCCGCGGGCGGCTCTGGATGGGCATGGAGCAGGTTCCCGGGCATCCCCAAAGAACTGGTGGGACTGCCGCCCAGGGTCGCTTCCAGCGCGTCGAGGGTGCCCTCCACGTCCATGGGGCTGCCGCCCCGGCCCATGGACATGGGCTTAATGCGCTGCACCGAAGGGGTTCCGGCCATGAGTTTTTCGATGGCATCCCGGGCCGAGCTGTAGCCGGTGGTGGCGTCGTGAGGCGCGCCATCGTCCGCCGAGGACGCCGGGGGAAGGTCCTGAGGCGGGGCCAATCCCAAGGCCTCCAGTTGATCTGCCCCATGGGTGGTTAGGCTGCCAAAGTCAGCGGGAATCCGATGTTCCGGGTGCTCCCCTGGTTGGAGGACCAAGGTCTTCTCCATGGCGCTGTCGGCTTCTTCCAGATCTTGGAAGGTCAGGGAGGGAAGGTCCGTCAGGGGGCCTCCGGAATGAGTGGCGGTGGCCTCCAGAAGGTGGAGAGGGCCTTCGGCGGTGGCCCTGGCTTCGTCAGTCTGGGCGGGGTGCATCTGGGCCGCGAAGATGTCTTCAGGTGCGATGCCGGTGGTGGAGACGGTGTGGACTGAGAGGCCGCTCGTGTCGAGCCCGACGGTGGAGGATCCCAGTTCCTGCATGGCGAAGAGGCGCTGGACCTCTTCGGCGATGGGGAAGGTGTAGTCGCAGGTGAAACACTTGGCGCGCCGATGGCGTTGCAGCACCCGCGGCGGACGAAGGGCGTAATGGGCAGCGCATTTCGGGCAGTGAACGGATTCAAGCACGGCGCACTCCGGTTGAGGTGTTGGGGAAATGTTAGGCCCATTCCCCCTGAGACTCCATCCCTTGCCGTCCGTTATCCTCGAAAGATACATTGGAGGAAGGCGTGACGGGGGTGCTGATCACAGCGGAGGGCGTGGAGGGGTCGGGGAAATCCACCCAGCTGCTGCGGCTCTCGGAGCACCTGCGGCGCCTGGGGCTGCCATTGGTCGTCTCCAAGGAACCGGGCGGCACGGCCCTGGGGCGGGAGATCCGGACCCTATTGCTGACGCCCCATCCCAGCGGCGAGGCCTGGTGCGCGGAGGCGGAACTGATGCTGTTTTACGCGGACCGCGCCCAGCATTTGGCCCAAGTCATCCGGCCCGCCATCGAGGCTGGCAAGATCGTGCTCATTGATCGTTTCGAGGACAGCACCCGGGCCTATCAAGGCGCCTCGGGCGTTTCCGAGCACGTGCTGGACCGGCTTCACGAGCTGGTGGTGGGGCGCCTGAAGCCTCATTTGACCCTGCTGCTGGACATGGATCCGGAAGTGAGCCTGCAGCGCGTGGAGGTCCGCAATCTCTCCCTGGGCGATGAATTCAAGGAGACACGTTTCGATCAGGCCCACCTGGAATTCCATCGGCGGGTGCGGGCGCGATTCCTGGCCATCGCTCTAGGAGATCCCACCCGGGTGGCGGTGGTCCCCGCGCGGGATGCACCGGAAGCGGTGGAACAGGCCATCTGGCATCGCGTGGCGCCCCTGCTGCGCAACGCCGGTTTCGCGGTGGAATGATGTTTGACGAACGCCTGATCGGCCACAAGGTCATCCGCGAAAAACTGCTCACGCGCCTGCAGGCGGGGAAGCTCAGTCACTCGCTTCTGTTCGCGGGGCTGGATGGCATCGGCAAGCGGCGTGTCGCGCTGGAATTGGCCATGCGGGAACTCTGCTTCAAACGCAGCGCCTGTGGGGCCTGTGAAGGCTGCAAGGCCTTCTTATCCGATCCTCTGCCGGTGGAATTGCCGAACCTGCTGCGCATCGCGCCCGAAGGCAAGGCCGGGATCATCAAAGTGGGCGCCATCCGCGACTCGGATCTCGTGGAGGGCGGCGTCATCACCTGGGCCGCCATGGCCCCGCCCCTGAAGTGCCATCGATGGATTCTCATCGAAGACGCCCACCGTCTCCATGGCGCCGCCGCCAATATGCTGCTCAAGACCTTGGAAGAGCCTCCGCCTGGAACCCATCTGCTGCTGATCACCCATCGCCCCGATGCCATGTTGCCAACCATCCGCTCCCGCTGCGAACGCATCGCCTTCGCGCCCCTGGCCCTGGAGGAAGCCTGGACCGTGGCCGTAGCTCACGGGTGGGAGGAATCCGAACGGGAGGCCTGGACGGCCCTTTCCGCGGGCTCCCTGCGCTACCTGGAACGGGATGCCTTCGATCTGGCCTGCGCTCAGGTGGACGCATGGTTGCGGTTGGCCGCGGGGGCGTCGTTCCGGGATGCGGCGGGGCCCCTGATCCCCGATCGCACTTCGGAGCTGGCCCTCAGCGAACAGCTTCGCCAGCCTCTCGAATTGCTGCTGGCCCTGCTGAAGGACGCCGCCCGGTCTCGCGCCGGCAACAGCAACAGCCTCCTGGGAGCGCCTTCCCTGGGGCCCTGGAGCGCGGGCATCGACCAGCTCGCGAGCTCCCCGGTCAATCTGAAAGGCCCCTCGGATCTCGTCTACCAGGCCCTGCGCCACCTGGTCCGCAACCCCGCGCCCGAACCGGTGTTGCGGGAAATCGGAATGAGCTTGCGGTGAGTCATCTGTTATCGCGGGGTAGCACGATGTCATCCGCTCCGATGAACGTCGCCAGTCGCTCCACGGCTGCTTCTAAGGCCTTCCTCCGGGCCTTGGTGGCCTTGATGCCGGGCTCCCACCAGAGGCCCTTGATTTCTAGCAGGCCCCTATCTCGGTGGAATTTTGGATCCAGGCGGCCGGTGATGGTTTCCCCTTCGAGAATCGGCAAGACGAAATAGCCGTAGGTGCGCTTTGTGGCGGGGACGAAGGCCTCGAAGCGGTAGTCGAAATTGAACAGCCTCAAAGCGCGCGCGCGATCGCGCAGCACCGGGTCGAAGGGGCAAAGCAGCCTTGTACGATCCGGCGCCTCGGGCAGTTTCTGCAATCGCGATTCCCAATCCGCCACCGCGAATCCAGCGCGGGGTTTCGATCCATCTGCGGATTCCAACAGCACCGAATGGATGTTGCCGGACTGCGCCTCCCGCTCACACCAAGCCTTGGCCTGGGCGATCTCGATGAGACCCCAGAAATCTGAAAGCTCCTTGGGGGTGGCCACCCCCAGGCGCTCCATTGCCGTAGCGCAGGCCCAATGGATGTGGACTTCTGCATCGGGTGGAGGAAGGTGATGGTGGTGGGGCAGGACGCGCTTCGTCAGATCGTAGATTTTGTGGAAGTTCACGCGTTTTACGATGGCCAGCTCGCCGCTGCGCCACAGGAATTCCAGCGCGGCTTTCTGGGGTTTCCACCCCCACCAAGGCCCGCGTTTTTCGGGATGCTCGAAGTCCGCGCTCATCAAGGGACCTTCCTGGGTGACTCGCCGCAGGACCTCCGCGACGACCTCCTCGCCCTCCACCCCACGGAAGTGGTATTGCCACCAAGCGTGGTCTTTCATGCCCGCCAGGTCCCGTTGAAAACGCGGTTTCCAATGGGGGTACCACTCCGTCGGAATGGCTGAGGCGTCGTGGGTCCAGTGCTCAAAAAGGAAATGATCTTTCTCTAACAGTCGCGCGAACTGCTCCTGCCGATAGCCATCCATCCGGGTGTGCAGCGTGAGGTGGTGCGCCCGCTCCACCACGTTGATGGAATCCATCTGCACGAAGCCGAGGCGCGTGATGAGTTTGGTCAGCGAAGCCTTGGTGGCCCTGCGTTTGGGGTCGTCCAACAGGCCTTGAGCCTGCATGAGGAGACGGCGGGCATGGTCATGCGTCAGGATCGGAAGGCTCACGGATAAGCTTCCTCTAACAACACCCGGAGTAGCCGATCCACCGCGTGGCGCCAGGTGAAGTTCGCGGTTGCCCAGGCGGGGCCTGCTTGAGCGCAGCGCTCCCGGTAATCCCGGTCCGCCGCTACCTTCGAGACCAGCTCCATGAGGTGGCGCGGATCGGGCTCCAGAAACCATCTTCCGCCGGGGCCCTCGATCTCACGGCTAGTGATGCGGCTGGCGAATTCATCGGAGGTGAACTCATCCGTGGATCCGCCCTGGGTGCAGATTACCGGCAGCCCGCAGGCCACGGCCTCCAGCACCGGCAGGTTGAAACCTTCGGCGCGGTAGGGTGCCACGTAAACATCCGCAGCCTGATAAATGTCCGCCAATTCCTGCACCGAGAGCGCGTCGCCCAAATAGGCCATGCGCGGGCTTAGGGCGGCGCTTTCTTGCTCGGTGAGGCCGCCGAAGAGGTCCGCGACCAGTTTTTGGGAATCGAAAAGCTGATCGCTGCCTTTGAGGGCCAGCAGTAAATGGGGGATGGTGCTGGAGAGCGCCGCTGCCGCGCGAAGCAGCAGATCCACGCCCTTGTTGCTCGACATGGCGCCCACGTTGAGCAGGACGAAGCGGCCCTCCCACCCGAATTTTTTTCGCAGCTCCGCGCGTTTCGCTGAATTTGCCGGAGCAAACACGCGGGTGTCCACGCCATGGGGCACGATTTTTACTTTGTGGGCGGGGGCGCCAGAATTTAGGAACCCCTTGGCTGACCACGCGGAGCTGGTGATAAGGGTGGATTGAATATGCGGCAGGACTTCTTGCGCCGGGAGCCCCACGCCGATGGCCTCGTCCAGGAGCGCCTTCATTTCCGTGGTGCCGAAGGTGAAGGTCCGCTCTGTATTCGGATCGCTATGGAAGAAGTGGGGAAAGCCCATGCGCAGCACCGCGTCTATTTTCAGGCCCGGCGGGGGCGCGGGGATGCTCTGCAATTGAGCTTCCAGGTGGGGGGGCCAGAGCCCCGCGATGCGCTGCCAATGGGATTTCGCGAAGGGCAGGTCCCGATGAAAGAGCCTAATGCCAGGCCGCTGCAGCAACTCCAAGCATTGGTTCTGGTTCACCATGGCGTAGGAATGGGGGAGAAAACGCCAGCCTTCTACGAGGAGCGTATGCACAGTTCAGCCTATAGTTTCGCGGCTAGCTCTGCGCCTTGCCGGATGGCGCGCTTGGCGTCCAGCTCCGTAGCCAGCTCCGCACCGCCGATGAGGTGAACGGTCATGCCGAGGGCCTTCAGGGGCTCCAGCAGGGCCACTTGAGAAAGCTGGCCGGAGCAGTTGATCACGTTGTCCACTTCGAGACAGCGCGGCTCCGCCTTGCCTTCGCGGATCCAGAGGCCTTGGTCGTCGATGCGCTCGTAGCTCACACCGCCGATCATCTTCACCTGGTAGGCCTTGAGGCTGGCGCGATGGATCCAGCCCGTGGTCTTGCCCAAGGTAGCGCCCATGCGATCACTCTTCCGCTGGCACATAAAGACCTGGCGTCCAGGTTTCAAGGACTCCCGCGATGTCACCAGGCCACCTCGGTTGGCCTGAGAAGGATCCACGCCCCACTCGCTTAAATAGACCGGGATGTTGGGGGCGTGATCGCCCGCCACCAGGAACTCCGCCACATCGAATCCGATACCGCCAGCGCCGATGATGGCGACCTTTTCGCCTACCGGTTTCTTGTGGAGCAGCACGTCCACGTAGCTGAGCACCATTGGATGCTCGATGCCGGGGATGGAAGGCACGCGCGGGATTACGCCGGTGGAGAGCACCACGGCGTCGAAGCCCTTGAGATCCTCGGCGACGGCGCGCGCGCCGAGGCGCAACTCGACTCCCGCAAGTTCGAGACGGCGCTTGAAGTAGCGAAGGGTTTCAAAGAAATCCTCTTTGCCGGGGACTTGCTTGGCGATGTTGAGCTGGCCTCCCAATTCATTGGCAGCCTCGAAGAGCGTGACCTGGTGCCTGCGCTCGGCGGCGTGGCTTGCGAAGGACATTCCCGCGGCGCCGCCGCCCACCACCGCGATGCGCTGGGGCGATGATGTTTTCGGAAAATTCAATTCCGTTTCGTAGCAGGCCCGCGGGTTCACCAAACAGGTTGCTCGTTTCTGCTCGAACACGTGATCCAGGCAGGCCTGGTTGCACGCGATACAGGTATTGATCTCGTCGCTGCGATTCTCTTGGGCCTTCTTCACGAATTCCGCATCCGCGAGCAAGGGCCGGGCCATGGAGACCATGTCCGCATCGCCTCGGGCCAAAATGTCTTCGGCGATATCCGGCGTGTTGATGCGGTTGGTGGCGATGAGCGGAATATTGACTTCGCCTTTCATCCGGCGGGTCACCCAGGCATAGGCGCCCCGCGGCACCATGGCGCCGATGGTGGGAACCCGCGCTTCGTGCCAGCCGATGCCCGTGTTGATGAGGGTGGCGCCTGCGGCCTCCACGGCCTTGGCCAGTTGCACGACTTCTTCCCAAGAGGATCCATCGGGCACCAGATCCAGCATGGAGAGGCGGTAGATGAGGATGAAATCGCGCCCCACGGCCTCGCGGGTGCGCCGCACGATCTCCACCGGAAAGCGCATCCGGTTCACATAGGGGCCGCCCCACTGATCCGTGCGGCGGCTGGTGCGCGTCACCAGGAACTGATTGATGAGGTAGCCCTCGCTACCCATGATCTCCACGCCGTCGTAGCCCGCATCTTGGGCGTAGCGGGCGCAAGCGACGTAATCACGGATGGTGCCCTCCACGCCGCGACCCGAAAGCGCAGAAGGTTTGAATGGAGTGATGGGGGATTTCACATTCGAGGCGGACACCGAAAATGGGTGATAGCTGTAGCGTCCGCCATGAAGAATCTGTAGCGCGATTTTGCCTCCGGCTGCATGGACAGCTTCGGTGATCCTGCGATGTTTTCGCACCTGCCAGGGCCAGCTGAGCTGCGCGCCGAAGGGCGCCAGACGTCCTCGCAAATTGGGTGCGATGCCACCCGTCACAATGAGGCCGACGCCGCCGCGCGCGCGCTCCGCGTAGAAAGCGGCCATCTTGTCGAAGCCGCCCTTTTCCTCCTCCAGCCCCGTGTGCATGGAGCCCATGAGCACGCGGTTGGGGAGGGTGGTGAAACCGAGGTCGAGGGGGGCCAAGAGATGGGGATAGGGCAAGTGCGCTCCGCCGATTCCGAGATGAGAAGGCCAGTGTAGAACCTCTCAACCCGCAGTGGCGTTTGAATTCTCCATCCACAGACGCGGCCAAAGGCGCCGATTTCTTCGAAGCCTTGCCGAATGGCTCAGGCGGAACATCTTCGAGCTTCTCGCCAGTGCCCGTTTCTCTATTTCCGGGTAACGCGGATGGCGCGCGCCCAGCAGACGATGAACGTACTTGGCCCAGGGTGTGCCTTTGAGGAAGCGACGATCCCGCAGGGCCTGGACCGCCACCCAAGTGGGATGGACCTGGTCGTAAGCGTCATCCTCCGCAGCCGAGGCTGCATCCAGCCACGAGCCATCGGGCCGCTGCGACTCCAGCAGCAGACGGGTCCCCGCGCGCACCTCCGGGTCCTGGTCACCCCGGCCCAATCCACGAAAGAGGTCCACCAGCTCCGCCGCCGCGTCGAAATCCTTCGCGTTGAGCGCGTGGGGTAGCTGGGCCTTCAGCCAAGGCAGCAAGGGCCCCAAGTCCGCGGGCGCGAGTCGCAGGCGGGAATAGTCCGACAGTACGTAGGCCACGTGGGTGGCGAGGTAGAAATGATCCGAGGCCAGCGGAGTTTTTGGATCATCCGCATCGAAACCCACGTAGTTGCGCGCGAAGAGATAGGGCAATAGCTGAGCCAAGCCGAAGCGGGGTTGGGGCAATTCCGGATGAACGAGGCGCGCCCTTTCCACCGCATAGGTGGCGATGAGCAGGTCATAGACCGCGTCTTCATCCAGTGCTTCGAGGTGGCTTGGGTTCCCGCCGAAGTAGGCCGCATCCGCATCAAAGCTCGCCAGGCGCTGCTGGATCGCACGCAAGAGCGGAGCCTCCGGTAGGTGAAGCAAGCGAGTTTCCGCCAACAGCCAAAGAGCATCATGGAGGGTTCCGCGAGCTTCTAATGCGCCCGGCGCGAGGTAGCGCGTCTCCAATCTCAGAGCCAGCCGCCGGGCCTCCGCCATGGCTTTGCGGTGGACCACCGGATCCCGCGTCGTCTCGCCCAACTCCAAAAAAATCGACACGGCGTCCGCGCCAAGGGTGGTTTCATGGGCCTCCTCTTGGAAGAATCCCAGGAGATAGTCCGTGCCCCGGCGCACCGCCGCGCGGCGAACGAAACCAAGCGAATGAACCGGCGGCGCCGCCTCGCCGACGGTGGCCAAGGTCACGAAGGTTCCCACAAAGATCAGAAAGCGTTTCGCGAGCGATGGGAATCTCATGGCCTAGATGATCACCCAGCAGGCCTCGGGTTCACCACAG
>JANXXC010000213.1 GCA_025350765.1 Holophagaceae bacterium
CATGGCTAAGGGTTGCACCTGGACGGTGACGGTGAGGATGACGCGAGCGCCAGATGGGGAGTCCCTCTATACCGGTTCAGGGTGCAAACTGAAGGCGAAGGGGGGAACCATGATCCAGAAAGCCATGGGCGTGATGCGGCGAATCATGACAATCGTTGCGATGCTGACTCTCGTTTCCACACTTGTCCCCAGTCTTCGTGCCGACTGCCATCCCATTCGGGTGGCGCCCTCTGCCATCCCCGCTTATGCCTGGGACACTCTGGACTACGTGCGCTCCCACCGCTCCGCCCGTCCCGGATTCCAGGGCGGCCGCTATTTCGGCAACTACGGCGCCCACGGCGAGACCAAGCTGCCCACGGAATCCAACGGCCGGCGCATCACCTACCAGGAGTGGGACGTCCATCGGAAATTCGACCGCCGGGGCCGTGGAGCCGAACGCCTCATCACGAGCAGCGACGGACGGGCCTGGTACACCGCGGACCACTACTGCACGTTCACCGAAATGAAGTGAGGGCGCCATGAGCTGGGAATTCCTGCTGAGGTCCGAAGAACCCCACGTCCACGTCATCGCTGGGCCCGCGGAGGGCTTATGCGAGGTAGTGATGGGTCTGGACGGGTTGCGGGAGCAAGGCCTTGAAACCCGCTGGCTGCGCGGTTCCAAGATGCGCACGGCGAATGGCGTTTTCGATGAATTCGCCGCTGCCCTGCAATTTCCGCCCTACTTCGGCGAGAACTGGGACGCCCTCGATGAATGCCTGAACGATCTCGACTGGCTCCAGGGCGAAGGCGCGGCCCTCTTCATCCTGGACGCCGATCAACTGTTGCAGGACGCGCCGCCGGACGAAGGCCGCATCCTCTTCGAGATCCTGCAAGCCGCCGAATCGAACCTGCCCTTCCACATCGTGATGCAGACGGATAATGTCGACACCGTGATGGAGGGCCTCCAAGCCATGGGTGTGGAAGCCCGGCTGCTGCCCCCTTTGCCTTGATTGCGGGGGAATGCGCGCGGCTGTTCGCCCTCTATGCCCTGCCGACCATGTAGGCATCCAGTGACTTCCGAGCTTCGCCGCGGACCTTGTTCTGGATGAGGGGCGACCAGCCCAGCAACACACCAGGAAGCCCAAGCGCCATGCGCGTCCACGCATAGAAATTGAATTGGTCGCGGTGGGCCAGGATGAGGCCATCCAGAAAACCGAACTGAGCGTCAATCTTGTTGTGAACGAGGCGGCCCGTTTTCGAGAAGGTGTAGGTCGCCTCCCAGTGGCAGGAGCCCGAGGCATCGTCCACTTCAATGGCACTGAAGATGACTTTCGTGTCCTTGCCGCGCTCCATCAGCATGGCCCACATGGCGCAGGCCTCATCGTGGTTCAGCCGTCCGAAGACGGGATCCATGAAAATGGCGTTTTCGTGATAACACGCGGCCATGGCCACCGCATCGCGGGCTTGGAAGGATTCGTAAAAGCGGGTGACCAGCTGGGCATGGGGATGCATGAAGAGATTTGGCCACGGATTGACAAGGATGGACACGGATTTATCTACCGGACTTAGCTCTGGAAGAAACAGAAAGGCGGACAGAATGAATGGAATTTACAGAATGATTTTGGTTTGGCGCGGATGCGGAGACACAGGCTCCCAGCCTCATCCAGCAGGGGTCATTGGGGAGTGGGCGTGCGCGCGGGCGACCTCCGCGCTCTTCTCCGTGGTCCGTGTCCCAGTTTTTCGACAGCCTGTGAGATTTGGATGAGAAATGACGACAATCCAATTCTGTTAATTGTGTGAATTCTGTCAAACGCACTCGCGTTTCATTTCCCCACCACGCCCGCAATCGGACTGCTGGCGCTCGCATATAGGCGCTTTTGCATCCTTCCCGCCTCAAACGCAAGACGTCCTGCCTTCACGGCGTGATCCATGGCGGTGGCCATCTTCATGGGGTCGGTGGCTTCGGCCACGGCGGTGTTGAGCAGCACGGCGTCGGCGCCCAGCTCCATGGCGAGCGTCGCATCGCTGGCGGTGCCCACGCCCGCGTCCACGATCATGGGCAGGCCGTAGGATTCCAAGGCTTCTTTCACCAGCATCAAGGTCATGGGGTTCTGCACGCCTAACCCTGAGCCAATGGCGCTGCCCAAGGGCATCACCGCGGCGCAACCCACGTCGGCTAGTTTTTTGGTGAGGATGGGATCGGCGATGACGTAGGGCAAGACCACGAAGCCCTCTTTCACCAGGATGGCGGCGGCTTTCAGGGTTTCTTCGTTGTCCGGGTACAGGGACTTGGGATCACCGATGACTTCCAGTTTGATCCAGTCAGTTTGAAGCGCCTCACGCGCCAGGCGCGCCACGCGCAGGGCGTCCTCAGTGGTGTAGCAACCCGCGGTGTTGGGCAGTAGCGCCAGGGATTTAGGAATCCAGTGGAGGATGTTTTCTTCGCCTGTGGCGTTCAGATCAAAACGCCGCACCGCGAGCGTCACCATCTCCGTGCCGGAGGCCTCGTAACAGGCTTTCATGGTGGCGAAATCCTTGTACTTGCCCGTGCCCAGGATCAGGCGGTTGGTGAAGGCGCGGCCGTGGATCGTCAGCATGGATTTCCTCGATCTGGAATCTTACTCCCCCCAAGTTCAGGTGTCCTCGGCGGCCCTTTTCAACGAAGCTGGGTGGTCCCAGCGCCACTGCAACTAGGAGCAAGCCATGAACCAAGTCGTCGTTCGCTTTCAGGACGGTCGCATCCTCAAAGGCACGACCAATGATTTTCTCCCCGCGCGGGAAGTTTTCCATCTGGTGCTGGATGGCACCCCGCCCGCCACAAAGCCCCTTGAGATCCGCGTGCCTGAGCTAAAGGCCCTCTTTTTTGTGAAAGATTTCCTCGGGGATCCGGGTCATCCGGCCTCGAACGAATTCGATCGCGCCAAGTTGACCATGGGCCGCAAGATGCGCGTGACCTTCAAGGATGGCGAGGTGGTGGTGGGTACCACGCAAGGCTATCAGCAGGATCGGCCCGGCTTCTTCCTGCTCCCGGCGGACGCCGCCTCGAACAATGAGCGGTGCTTCATCGTGGCGAAGGCCACGCAAAGCGTCGAGATGATTTAGGGACAGTTTCGGGGTGAACAGCGTTCTTCTGTTCAGCCCGTTACGGTCCCTTATGCCGGCCAAAGGCCGGCGCGATGGATGGTGCTACTAGCCAAGTTAGAAGGCGTTACTGTCCCTTATGCGGGCCAAAGGCCTGAGCGATGGATGGTGCTACTAGGCCAGGTTAGAAGGCGTTAGGCCCTTGTCTTCGCGAAAGCCCAGTGCGATGGATGGGGCTTTTAGGCCAGGTTACAGGGCGTTTCGCCTCTTCTGCCGACCCACGGATTAAGCGATACGGTCCATCCTTTCGATCCAAGCCCGGTCCAGCCGACGACGAACGCCGAACATTTTGTACACCGCCACCTCGATGCGAACCCAAAATCGGAGGCGATCCAGCAAGGGATTCAAATGGTCCGTCAGGGTGCAGTAGGCGCTGTTCTTGAGGCCCCGATGGTGTTGGCCGTGCTGCCTGGGCGACTGCACGATGTGATGTTTTTGGAGCCAGGTGATGACACGGCCGTTTTCTTTCGGATTCCGGTGGGCCCACTTATGGATCTCGTTCGCATTCACCAGCACTGAAACGACCAGCGCTTTACGCCAGGTGAGGGCGTTCATGAGCCAGCGTAGGGCCAGGTAAACGCCGCCCAACAAAACCTGCAAATCGGCGCTCTTCCACCAGCTGTTCTTGGTCATCGCCCGGGGATCGCTGTGATGCTTCAGATTGGGCTCGATGACGGCCTTGCCGAGGATCGGCCAATGAGTTTGACCATAGCTATCCTCCAGCCAATGAAAAAGGCCCGACAGGAAATCCGCCACCAGGATGCAGCCTGCGATCTGAAGCGGGATGAGGGCAAAAGGGTTCACGAGTTCTCCTGTGTCAATACGGTTGCGTATTGTCATCCGTACTGAAACGTATGGTAGGCTCGAATCCCGGCTCGTCAAGCCATTACCTCGGGTAACTTGAAGCAATCATGAGCAAGCCATCGAAACCCAAGGGCGCAGCCCCAATCATCAAACCGAAGAAGTCCAAACCTGCGCCAACACCTAAGGCTCAGCTGGGGCCCGAAGATTGGGCCCGGGCGGCCCTCGCGGCCATCCAGCGGGATGGCGTGCAGGCCGTGGCGGTGGAGCCCCTGGCGAAAATTCTGGGCGTCACCAAAGGCAGTTTCTATTGGCACTTCACCCACCGCGACGCCCTGCTGGCGGCGGCCTTGAGACTTTGGGAACAGGAGCAGTCCGACGACATTGTGACCCGTTTCCAGGCCATCGCCGACCCGCGACGGCGCCTGCGGATCATGATGTTCGCGGCCTTCGAGGACCAGGAAAACGGTCTGCTCCATGCGGCCCTCGCCAGCTCTAGCGAGGACGAGCGCGTGCAACCCACCCTCCGGCGAGTCACCGAAACCCGGATGCGCTTCGGCATCGAATCGTTCAGGTCTCTCGGTCTCGGTGATGAAGAAGCTCTGCGACGGGCCCTCTTTACCTACTCGGCCTACGCGGGATATTTTCTGCTTTTGCGCGCCATCCCGGAGTCCGTGCGCGACGTTTCAGACCTCAGCGCCTACGTGCGTTACCTGGCCAATGCTTTGCTTCCCGAAGACCTAAAAGGGGACCACTCCCCTAAATCCAAACCAGGTCTCAAATCCGTGGCTCAGTCCCGCAAGTAGCTCAAGGACGTGATGCGCGGGATGGGGCCGATGCGCGTGCCATTCATTAAGAGCCTCGCCTCGCCATGCCCCTTGGTCCAATAGGAACGGTGAAATCGTCACCCGTCTTGCGGCGGTGGCGAGGGTGGCTGGGCCAGAAAAATGCTTAAGGCAGAGATGGTGAAGGCAGGCCGGAAGCAGCGGGTCATGGAAACTCCAATGGGATTTAATCTCCATCATCGGGCTTCCCGGCCTCTGATCCCGCGCGGGCACAGGATCTTCCCAGTCACCTGACGATCGTGCCCCTTGAATTCGCAAAGATCCTGGACCAACGGGAATATCCATTCCCTCTTTGCCATGGTGGTATTTTTTTCGAATGAACCGCCCTGTCATCCTCGTCCCCGGCTATCAAAATTCCGGACCTGGCCACTGGCAGAGCCTTTGGGAAGCCAACGTGCGCGGGGCCATGCGCGTGGAGATGCCAAATTGGGAATTCCCTCGAAAGGAGGAGTGGATCGAAGCCCTGGATGAGGTCATCGGTGCGGCCTGGCGGGAGACAGAAATCCCGGCGGTACTTGTGGGCCATTCCCTGGGCTGTCTCGCCATCGCGCACTGGGCCGCGGATCCCTTCTTCGCCGCCCGCTGGCCCGTGAAGGCCGCGCTGCTGGTGGTGCCCGCCGACGTGGAGCGCGAAGACTGCCTGGAGGCTCTCCGAGGATTTGGTCCCATTCCCCGGGCTCGCCTGCCTTTCCCGAGCCGAGTGGTGGCCTCAGCGGATGATGCCTTACTTTCACCCGAGCGCGCTCAGAGCTTCGCCACCAGTTGGGGCAGCCAATTTACCCAAGTGGGAAAGTGTGGCCACCTCAACACCGCCTCGGGATTCGGGGAGTGGCCCCGGGGCGAAGCGATGCTCAGGGAGTTGATGTAGTTTCGTTCATCAACCCCCCATCACCATTCATCCAGAGGAACCAAAACATCGGCCAGCGATGGCCCGTCGAGGCTGAACTTCAACTCCCCGAAGGGCAGGAAGGCACGATGATTGATCCTCCTTCCAATCTTATTTCACTCTGGCGCCACTCCTTCACAACTCACGATCCGGTGCCCCATGGCGACCTTCGACACTCCAAAAACGGCTTGGACCCTCGACGATGTGCTGCACTTCGGCCGGCGAGCGGGCTTCGGCTTGAAACCTGAAATCGCTGCTCAACTCGTCTCTCGCGGAGTCGCATCCACCGTGGACGCCTGGGTGGATGGCAGCGCCAGCGAGACGGCTTTCAAGGCAGGCCTGCCCTTCGCCAACGTGGTGGATTATCCGGGCTACGGCAACGCACCCGATGAGTGGGCCCCACATCCTTTTCATCTCCGGGTGGAACACCCCGCGGATCTTACAGAAGCTCAGAGTTACTGGGCTTGGCGCATGCAATACTCGCCCAATCCCTTCATCGAAAAACTCTCGCTTTACTGGCACCAGCACTTCGCCACCGGCGCCAAAAAAGTGGACAACATTCCGCTGATGCTCAAGCAGATTCAAACCTTTCGGGATCTGGGCCGGGGTTCATTCAAGGATCTGCTCCTGGCGGTGAGCCAGGACCCCGCCATGATGATCTGGCTGGACACCATCCAGAACAAGGTCGAGAAGACCAGCGACGTGCCCAACGAGAACTACGCTCGGGAGGTGCTGGAGCTCTATTCCCTGGGCATTGATAACGGCTACAACCAGCAGGACATCACCGAACTGGCCAAGGCGCTCACCGGCTGGGACTTTATCGGCCGGGACTTCCCCAAGGCCGACAACCCCTACGAATACAACGATGCGGAATTCATCGTGTACCGCGGACAGACCAATCCCTATCCCGATCATCCCTGGCTGCGCGGTCAAACGGTGATCTCTGACCAGCGCAAGCACGGCACCTTTACGCTCTTCGGCGTGACCCTGGATCTGGGCGCCGCCAGCAACTATGGAGCTGACGCGATCGGCCTCATCCTGACGCAGCGCGCTCAGTCCTGCGCCAGTTTCCTGGCCCAACGGCTGCTGCGATTCTTTCTGAATCCCGAATTGTCCGCCGCCGTCGTCAACGATTTCCGGGACGTTATCCTGGCGAACAACTTCGCCATCGGGAAGAGCCTCAAGGTCCTCTTTAAATCCGCCTATTTTTATGACTCCATGCACCGCTACGCCCTGGTGGAAGGTCCCGTAGCCTGGAGCGTGCGGGCGGCGCGGCTGCTCATGCCGGACTTCGCGACGGCCATGGCGCCCTACCAGCAGAATCCCAATATCCTGCCGCGCTTCGCCGCCTGGGCGGGCTTCGTGAATTGGGATTCCTCGGGCTTTTTCAACATGGGCCAGGATCTGTTGAACCCCAAGGGGCCCAACGGCTGGAAGGAACACGCGGGTTGGCTCAACAGCGATACCTATCGCCACCGCACGCGCACCGCCTATTCCCTCGCGGTGAAAGAAGATCGTGGCGAGGACCACTTGCACGTCGCGCGCTTCCTCTTCGACACGGATTTCCGGGAGTGGTTCGTCACCGCACCCCTTAGCGCAGCCGATGTCTTTAACCGCCTTGTAGCGTTGCTCCAGCCAGCCCCCATCCCTTCCGCCCTGCGGGACGCCTGGCAAAACTTGGTGTGGATGAAGCCATTCGCTTGGGATGGCAGCAGTGACACCGAGAAGGCCGTGCGCCGTTTGGCCTTTCTCATCCTCTGTTCACCCCACTCCCACCAGCATTAGGAGGCGTTACGGAATGAGCAGCGCTTTTCTGATCAGTCCGCTACGGCTCCTTATGCCGTCCGTGCCCTGGCACCATTCGATGAATTTAGATAAAACGACTTAGGAGGAAGCATGTCCAAGCGACGCGAATTCCTTCAGGCCATGGCTGTCGGCGGCGCCACGCTCGCGGGCCTGGCCTGCGGCGGCGGCGGATCCCCCACCAGTTCCACCGGACCCGGTGGAGGCCCGCCACCTCCGCCGCCTAGCCCAGCACCCAACTCTCCCATCCTCGTGATCGTCACGGCCGAAGGGGGCATGGACCTGCTGGATGCCCTGGTTCCCATCGGCGGCGCCAACGCGGGGGTCTATCAAAGCAACCGTCCCTCCTTGAGAGTGAACCCATCGAACACCACGGATCTAGGATCCAACATCGGGCTGAACAAGGCCTTCGCGGGCATGTCGGCCCTGCACCAGCAAGGGCGCGTGGCCTGGCTGCCGGGCATCGGCATGCCCAATCCCACCCTGTCCCATTTCCTGGCGGCGGATCTCTGGTGGCAGGGTTCCGCCGTGCCCGGCGGCAGCGGCTGGATGGGCCGCTACGCGGATCTCGCCTTTCTGAAGAACGGGGATCCCTTGAGGGGCATCAGTACCGATGGCCTACCCCTCGGGTTGCAAGGTGTGGATCGGAATTTCGTGAACATTTCCAGCCCCGACACCTATCGCTTCCCCGCGACCAGGTCGGAATTTGGCTCGATCGACGATCCGAGCCCCCTGCGCATGGGATTCACCGACGCCTTTTCCCTGAGCGGATCGCCCACGTCCACCGGCCTCAAGGCGGCCCTAGAATCCGGCCAGCTCTACGACCAGGCCCAGTCCCTCTTCTCCAACCTCATCGGCACCAGCCGCCGCAAACCCAGCGTGCCTTATCCGG
>JANXXC010000290.1 GCA_025350765.1 Holophagaceae bacterium
GCCGTGGACGATGGCGACGACAGCACCACCTCAGAGGCCGAACGACGCGCCGAGACGCTCTCGGCGGTGTTGAACAATGCCGCCCGCGTGATCGTACTGGTCTTCCTGCTGCTGATGATATTGCAGGAATTCGGCGTCAACATCGCGCCGCTGATCGCCGGGGCCGGCATCGCCGGCGTGGCCCTGGGCTTCGGCGCCCAGTCACTAGTGAAGGATGTGATCTCGGGTTTCTTCCTGCTCATGGAAGACCAGTTCGGCGTCGGCGATCTCATCAGCATTGATGACAAACATATCGGCACCGTGGAGCGCATGACCTTGCGCATCACTCAATTGAGGGACACCGAAGGGCGCGCCCACTTCATCCCCAACGGGTCCATCACCCGTGTGGTGGTGCTCAGCAAGGATTTCTCCAAGGCCCTGGTGGACGTGGAAGTGGGCTACGACGCGGACCTAGACCGAGTCTTCGCGTTGCTCGCAGAGATCGGCACAGAGTTGCACAAGACCCATCCGGAGCTGGTGATGGAGCCCACCGACGTGCGCGGCGTGGAGAGTTTCAGCAAGGATGGCTGCATCATCCGTACTCTCACCAAGAGCACTCCCGCCCGGCAATTCGAAGTGGCCCGCCTGCTGCGTAAGCGCATCATCGAACGCTTCCGTGAAGAGGGCATCGCCAGCCCCATCCCCCAGCGCATCGTGCACACGAAAACGTCGGGAAACAGTGTCGCGGAAATGGGTTTGGACTGAGCGCCGTCAGCACCTCGGCTCCGGCGGCGTTCCGATAAGGTAGGTGATTGGTGTGGGGGACAGGCCCCACCAGTAATGCAGCTCGCCGATGTCCCAGGCATAGCCAGAATCGGGGAGAGAGGCTACGAGTGCCCGCATCTCCTCCGGCGAATAGGTGCGCAGGCAGGACACCAACCCATCCCAGAGGCCGAGCAGGGCGACGAAGGGCGTCAGAGGGATGAGCAGGAGGCGCGAGGGGCGCCAGGGCGGAAGAAAGGGCGGGAGTAGCACCGCGATTGGCGCCGTGGTGAGCATGAGGAGAAGCGCAAGGAGCCCCCGCTGGGTCACTTCGAAGATCCCGATGCCCTGGCCCTGCTCTACCGCGTCCAGGAGAAGTGCCCGCGCGGCCTCGGGCCGGAAATGGTGGAAGCACGAGAAGAGGGTGCGGAAGCCCGCGAGGTCCCGGGACAGGGCCATTGCATCGACGGATTCGGAGCGGCAGTGAATCCGGCCGGGGGCCAGGGCTTCCAGGCGCGCGGCCGCAGCCTGGTTCGGGAAGCGGTCCGTCAGGGTGAGCTGGATCGCCCCGCCCCTCTCGGCGTCGAATTCCAGGAGGAGGCTGGGCCAGGGCCCGCCACCGCCGGAGCAGAGGTCCACTACCTTCCGTGTACCGCATCGTTCCAAGGCAGCCCGGAGCTTGGGAACGACGCAGCGGTAGTGGCCGCCTAGGTTGAGGGCGAAGCGCAGCAGGTCCGTGGCCGCGTCGCGTAGAAGGGCTGGGCACCAAGCCTGGTCCTCGAATTCGAAAAGATGGACACGGGCCATGGATCGTTTCCCCTTCTCAAATCCGTGAACGCAGCCCCACCAAGCGCCAAGCCTCTGACAGGTCCTCCCGTTGCAGTGCGTGATGGATGGCTTCTTCCAGGCCATCCGCCGAAGCAGGATCGCCTTCGTGGGATTCCACGACGCTGAGGTCCGGCAGCTCCGCGCTGTTGGCCAGTCGGCCTAGGTCGTTGCCGCTGAGGAGGTGGCTGCGTTTCAGAACCTCGGGCAAGTGGTCGTAGCCGATGGGTTTTCCGGCGGGCTTGGCGACCTCAAACAGCGCGTCACCAAAGGCCCGCGTGTACATGGCGCCCCCGTTGCGGCCCACGAGATCGAGCTTGCGGGAATCCGGCAGATCATTCGTGAGCACATCTTCGCGAACGTGAAAGCAAAGGATCTCGCCGATGAGCATCAGACCCGATCCGGGACCGTTTCCAAGTTCGACGATCTGATGAAGTTTGCATTCCATCTGTACGGGAGATTCCGCCACCAGCGCCGGCTTCACAAAGGTCGCGGGCAGCGGCGTGAAGCCCGATTTCACGAACTCATCCACGCCATCTTCGTACTCCGCCGAGGCCACGTTCATCTGTTGCACCATTCGGTGGGACACGGTGGCGATGACGAATTCCTCGGTCGCCGCGACATTCTGATAGGTGTGCTTGGTGCTGCCGTCGCGGCCCCGGCGGTTGGGCGCGAAGGCCAACATCGGCGGGTTCGAACCGAAGGCGTTGAAGAATGAAAAGGGCGCTAGATTGCGCAGGCCGCCCTCATTGATGGTGGACGCAAAGGCGATCGGCCGAGGCGCGATGCTGCCCACCAGCCAGGCGTTGGTTTGGACTGGGTTGAGGTCGGAAGCGAGGACGGTGCGAAGGCTCATACCTCCATATTATTCATCCGCGTGAATGCGCGGTCCGCCTTTGTACATCACGCCCCCCTTCATCACGAAGTCCACCCGCTGCAATGCGGTGATGTCCTTCAACGGATCTTCCTTGACCGCGATGATGTCCGCATAGGCGCCCCCCTTGATCTCGCCCAGGTTCGGACTCTGATTCAGCAACTTCGCCGCTTGGGACGTGGCGGCTTGGATGGCCTGCATGGGGGTCATGCCTCTCCCGGCCATGAGAGCCAGCTCCTTGGCGGGATTTTCGGTCCAGGCGTAGCCGCCGGCGTCACTTCCATTCGCGATGTTAAGGCCCTTCTCCACGCCGCGGTGGAAAGCCTTCGCGAGCATCGACGGCATCTGTTTCCAGATGCCGCCGCGGCCCTCGGCCACCCAGACGCCCACGTACATGGTCGGGCACCACCAGGTGCCCTGCCGGATGGCGCGGTCCATGAGATCTTCGGTGAATCCGGTGCCATGTTCGATGGTGTCGAAACCCGCCGTGAGCGCGGCGTCAATGCCATCCCAGGCCATGGCGTGGGCGGCGGTGGGTTTCCCCAAGCGATGGGCCTCATCCACAAAGGCCTTCAACTCTTCGGGCGTGAAATTCACCTTGCTGCGCAGGCGGCCATCGGGCGCCAGGAAGTAGCCGCGATCCACGTAGACCTTGATCCAGTCGGCGCCGAACTTGACCTGCTCCCGCACCGCTTTACGGATGTCGTTCGCGCCATCCACGATTTGCACGCCTTCGGGCATTTTCAATTCCCAGGAGTAGCCCGACAGCGGATACATACCCGTGGCGCTGAAGGCCCGGGTCGCTACGAACATGCGCGGCCCAGGAATGACACCGTTTTGAATGGCGCGTTTCAGATCCACGTCGGCATACATGGCGCCTTCGGTTTCCAGATCCCGGAGGGTGGTGAAGCCATTCATCAACGCCGAGCGGCAGGCCGCGGAGGCCCGCAGCGTGCGATAGGGAATGCTCTCCTTTAGCAGCTGGACATCATATTCCTCGGCGGTGATGTCGCCCTGCAGCAGCACGTGCGTGTGGGCATCGATGAGTCCAGGGAGCACCGTGGCCTGGGTCAGGTCGATGACTTCGACATTCTTGGGCGCGCTGGCGGCGACGGCCTCCCACGCCCCCACGGCCTCGATGCGCTCCCCTTTCACGAGAATGCCGACGTTGTCGTGAACTTGTCCCTTCAGGCTGTCGATCATGCGGCCAGCGTGAATGAGCTTGAAGGCGGACTTCGGCGCTTGGGCGCCGAGGAGGGAAGCTAGGGCCAAGCCGATGGCAAAGGCACGCATGGGATCTCCGGGATAGGGAGATCAGTTTAGCGGAACCATCAGTCTCCGGCTTCACCGCTGGGGCTGCTTCCATAGAGATCCGGCAGCGTACCGCCCACCAGTTCCGGCGGCATGTTCGCCAGGCGCTCGGGCACGTGGACGACGGTGTTCTGCAAGCGGCCCAGGCCTTCGATCTCCATCACCACTTCATCGCCCGCCTTGAGCCAGAGGTTGTCGGTGATTTTCGATCCGTTTAATTCCAGAAGACAGCCCGTGCCCACGGTGCCGCTGCCGATGACCTCGCCCGGCAGCATGTGAATGCCGTAGCTGGTGCGCTGAAGGATTTGCGCGAAGGTCCAGTTCATGGAATCCGCGTTGCCGTTTGATAATTGCTTTCCATTCAACAAGCAGGTCATGGCGGCGTGGAGCAATTCGCCACGCTCGGATTTCTCGATATTGAGCTCATCTTTGGTGACGAGCCAAGGCCCGAGGCTGGTGGCGAAATCCTTACCCTTGCACGGCCCCAAGGACAATTTCATTTCTTCCATCTGGAGCATCCGCGCGCTCCAGTCGTTCATGATCATGTAGCCGAAGATGGCCTCGTCGGCCTCCTCCAAGGTGGCGTTGTGAAGCGGCTTTCCGGTGACGATGGCCACTTCTAATTCGAAGTCCAAGCGGGTCAGATGGTGATCCTGAACTCTCATTTCGCCGGGGCCCGTCACCGCCAGATGATTGGTGAAGTAGGTGACTGGAAAGAGATCGAACTCGGGAATCATATCGAGGCCGCGGTTACGGCGGGCCGTGGAAACGTGTTGGCGGAAGGCGTAGCCATCGCGCATGGAAACGGGGCGAGGCACCGGAGCCAGCAGGGTGATGCTTGCGGCGTCGAGTTGAGCCGTGGCACTGGCTTTGGCGACGGCGTCCCTTGCGAGGGGCATCAAATTATCCTGCTGGCGGATGAGCGTGAGCATGTCCACGGCCAAGCGTCCATCGGCCGCGCTGAAATCCAGCACCGCGCCGGAAGCCAGCACCGCCCCAATCTTTTCGGAGCCTTTGTCTTTAAACGTCACCAGCTTCATGAAAGCACCTCAGGTATCAGTTTAGATTCACCGAAAGCGGGAAGGACAAGGGTCACAAGGCGATCCGCCCGCAAAAGAAAAGCCCGGCGAAACCGGGCTATTCGAGGATGGAAGGAGATCAGAAGGTCAGCTTCACGCCCAGCTGGAACTGGCGGTTGAAGTCGTCGCTGGTGACGATGGGTGCGCCAAAGGCGGGCGCGCCAGGAGGCGGCGTCTGGAAGTTCTGGACCTTCGACACGTTGTAGTGATTGAACAAATTGAATACTTCAATAATGCCTTCAAGGTTCACTCTGTTGCCGAAGTGGAAGGTGCGGGAAACCCGCGCGTCCAGGTTGTACACGTTGGGCGTGGTTTCCGAGTTGCGGCCTACGCCTGCGGGACGATCGGCGGGTGCGCTGAGGCCCTCGCCGTTCCCGAGAGGGACGCCGTTCCTGTAGCCGTAATCCGCGTCCACGCCCGTCCAGAGGGAGTAGGGACGACCGGATGTGAAGCGCCCGATGAAGGAGATGATCCAGTTCCTCGCCCAAACGCTGGAGGCGTTCTTCGTGTTAAAGACCGCGCTGAAATTCAGACGATGCTTCTGATCCTGGTTGCTGGGGCCATTTTCAGCCTTGGGGTCGAAGGTATTCTGAGAAGCGAACTGCGTGAGCCAGTCGATGTAATTGTCCTCAGCCTTGCTGTAGGTGTAGTTGGCGTTGATGGAGAGGGTGTCGCGCGTCTGCCAGGCAAAGCCCACGGTGCCGCCGGTGTACTTGCTTTCGCCGCTGCTGTCATAGCGGAAGATGGCGGCGTAGGGGATGCCCGTGGGGCCGTAGAGCACCGGGTTGCGCAGGCCTGGGCTGCCCGCGGGGTTGGTGGTGGGGATCGGGATCGCGGCGTTCACATCCCGGACGTTCATAAAATTCTTGCCCTTCGAGTAGATGGCATCGAAGGTGAATTTCAGGTTGGGCCGGGGGCTGAATTCCAAGCCCAGGTTCGCCTGATTGGTTTCCGGCGCCCGGTAGTCGCCTGGCAACAGCAGCACCTTGCCGCCCACGGGCGGGTTGCCAAGGGCCGTGGCGAAATTGTTGTAGCGGCGATTGGAGCCACCGTCGCCGCCGGCCCAGGAGGCAAAAGTGTTGGGAGCCCGGCGGGCAACCGTCAGGATGTCCGTGCCGTTGCTCAGGTAGACCGCGCCGTAGGGTCCGAGCTGCGTGCGGCCGACGAAAGTTCCGTATCCGCCGTAGATGCGGGTAGCGGGCGTGGCCTGCCAGGTGAAGGCGAGGCGTGGAGAGACCTTGCTGCTGCTCCAGTCCCGGCTGGTTTTGAAATTGGAGGCGAAATCATAGGGGCCATTCCCCGTGGCGCTGGCGCCCGTGGCGCCCGTGACGAATCCAATGGTTCCGCTGCTGAGCATCACGGGACCAATGCCGAAGAAGGGTGAACCGGCCGCTGGCGCCGGTGCGTTCAGAGCTCCGCCATCCAGCCAGTTGTAATCTGCTGTGTCCTTAAAAGGCGGCAGCTTTTCGTTGTCATAGCGGACGCCAAGCTTAAGGGTGAACTTGGGCGTGATCTGCCAGTCATCCTGGATGAACGCGCTCTGGTAATCCGCGTTGAAGTCCAGGTAGTCGTTCCCGAATCCCTGCACGAAGGCGGCGGGCAGGCCACGGCCGCCGAAGGGATTCTGCGCGTTGAGCGCCTGCAAGCCATTGGCGAAGCCTGGAATGGGCTGGAAGCGATAGATGCCCGAGAAATTCAACGGAAGGACACCCACCAGATTCGTGTGCATCAAGTCGATGCCGATCTTCAGGCTGTGCTTGTCGAAGAAGAAGCTGGCGGTGTCCACCACCTGGTAGCTCTTCTCTGAGCGCGGCTGGGGGAGGAATCGCTGCGTTCCGAAAGTGGCGGCGCCAAGGATCTCCACGTAGGGGCCGTGGGTGTCGTCGAGGCTCAGGAGATTGTGGTCCCGCAGGCTGTAGAGGATTCGGAAATCGTTCACGAACCGGGCAGAGGCGTTCAGGAGGTTCGAGACGGAAAAGGTCTTGTCTTCGATGCGCCGGGCGCCGCCCGCGCTGCGATCGACCAGGCCGCCCCACTCCAGCTGGTTCTCCTTGTATTCCTTCCCCCACGTTGTACGAAGGCTCCAACGGCTGGTCTCGCCCTGGTTCCAGTCCAATTTGACGATGCCCGTAGTGACGTTTTCGATGTACGGCACTTGTCCTTGAGATACCTGGAAGCCCGCGTTTTGGAGGATGAACTGGGCGGTGGCCGCGTCGATGGTCACATTGTTGGTGTCGTTCTTCTCAAAGCGCTCGACGCTGACGAAATAGAACAGTTTGTCCTTGACGATCGCGCCGCTGATGGCCGCCCCGTATTGGTTCTGGGAGAATTTCTGATCGCCGGTGCTCAGGGGGCGCTTGGCGTCCAAGCTGCCTTGCCGCCGGAAATAGAAAACCGTGCCGCCGAATTGGTTGCCGCCGCTCTTGGTGATGACGTTCACTGTGCCGCCCGCGGCACGGCCATACTCCGCGGAGAATCCGTTGGCCACCACCTGGAATTCCTGCACCGCCTCCTGGCTGAAGGTGGAGCGCACGGAACCCGAGGAAGCGTCGTTGTTGTCGAGACCGTCCACCATCACGTTGTTGGAGCGGGGATTCACGCCGGCGAAGGAGAGTCCGGAGTTCGCGGCGGCGCCCCCGTTGTCGGGGCTGTGGGCCGTGGAAACGCCCGGCGTCGTGAGGGTGAAGTCCTCAAAGCGGCGGCGGTTGATGGGCAGGTTGTTAATGAGATTGTTGTCGATGACCGTGGACACTTGGGTCCGGGTGGGGTCCACGATGGTGTTTTCGCCCACCACCTCAACCGTGGCGGTGGCCTCGACGCCAGTGAGGTTCACGTTGAAATCGAGGGTCGTACCCAAACGCAGCACCAAGTCCTTCACGCGCTTGCTGGAGTACCCGGCGGCTTCCACCAATAGGGTGTAGGACCCAGGCGGGAGCAGGCGGAAGGAATAATTGCCCGAAGCATCCGAGGCCAACACCCGGGTCTGGTTCGTGGAATCCTGTGTGAGACGCATGGTGGCCTTGGGCACTGGAGTGCCGGAGGCGGTGCGCACCGAACCCCGGAGATCCGACGTGGTGACGCCCGTACTCTGGGCCGCGAGGCTCACGGAGAGCGTCGTCAGCGCAGCAAGAGTGAACAGATGGAAGCGTCGAGGGCTCATGGTGGCTCCATATGAATGGGAATGCCGGTTCAAGAATGGTGTCCCGAGAATAGGAACATTCCCCAGTCAAGGCAAGAAAGGCTTATTGAAGAAGTTTAATCAGGGTGTCCACGGCTTCGCCGACGCGGGCCACTGGGGTGCCCAAGGGCGGCATGAAATATAGGCAATCGCCGATGGGCCGGATGAGAAGGCCAGCTTCCAGCGCCCTTCGGTGCAGGCGCCACCCGAATCGTTCCTGGGCCGGATAGGGCTTTCCCGTCGACGGATTTACCAGTTGGGCCGCGGCCACGGTGCCCAGAATCCTGGGCCGCCGGAGGGCCGGATGTCCTCGAAAACGGCCCCAGGCAGATTTCATCGCCTCGCTCAGGTGCGCGGCATGTTCCATGACCGGCTGTTCTTCAAAAAGCGCCAGGCTGGCGCAGGCCACCGCGCAGGCCAGGGGGTTCGCGGTGAAACTGTGGCCGTGGAGAAAGGCTTTGCCTTCGGTGTAGTCGGCCCAGAAACAGCCGAATATTTCTTCGGTCGCCCAAGTAAGGGACAGGGGAAGCACCCCGGCGGTGAGGCCTTTGGAGAGGCAGAGCAGGTCGGGCTGGACCCCCGACTGGCTGTGCGCGAAGAAACTCCCCGTGCGGCCAAAGCCCGTCATGACTTCGTCCAGAATCAGATAAACGCCGTGCTCATCGCATTGGGTCCGAAGCTCCACTAATAATTCTGGCGGCCACATGCGCATTCCTCCCGCCGCCTGCAAGAGCGGTTCGGCGATGAATGCCGCTAATTCCTGCCCTTGGGTGGCAAAGAAAGTCCGGATGCGCTGCTTCGAGGTCACCAGCTCCTCGGCCCATCCATCCAAATCCGCGTCCAGTTCCCGTCGGGGATCCTCCGGCACCGCCAGCCTTTCGCACCGCAGAAGCAATGGGCGGAAAAGGCCGGTCATGAAATTGTCCAGTTCACCGACCCCCAAGGCCCCGAGCGTGTCCCCGTGGTAGCCCATGTGGAGGGCGCCGAAGCGCGTGCGCTGCCGTTGCCCTTTCTGCGCTTGGGCCTGGAATGCCATCTTCAGAGCCACTTCCACCGTCGTCGATCCGTTGTCCGAGAAGAAGCACCGGGTGAGGAGAGGGGGCAATTTAGGCCGAAGGCGCGCCACCAGCTCCAGCGCGGGCTCATGGGTGAATCCGGCGAAGATGACGTGATCGAGCTTGGCGCCCTGGCGCGAAAGCGCCGCCATGAGCTTGGGATGGCCATGGCCGTGAAGGCAGGTCCACCAACTGCTGATGCCGTCCAGCACGCGCTCTCCGTTGGCCAGCAGGAGGTCGCAGCCCTCGCCCCCGATGACCGGGATCGGCGGGTCCGCCTCGTGCTCCTTCATCTGGGTGAAGGGATGCCAAACATGGGCGCGATCCAGGGCCAGACGGTCGGACCAGGATTCCGGAAGGGGTGAAGGCATGGGTCAAATCCTTTTGATTTTCGATTTGGGATTTTCGATTTTTGATTTGGGGAAAGCGCCCAGCACTTCTACATTCATTGGCAAGAATTTCCGCAGGATTTCTGCATTCTGCTCTGCGGCACCGAAGCTCTGATCCACGCCGGGGTTGAGCAGGACCGCGGGGACGCGCCAGCCCCGGAGCATCAGGGCCTCACAACTGAGCAAGGTGTGATTCAGTGTGCCCAGACCGCCGCGAGCCACGAGAACACAGGGGAAATCGAGATCGCCAGCCCAGGCGAGGAAATGCCGTTGGTGCGTCAGAGGCACCATCAATCCACCCACGCCTTCCAACAGCAGGCGCCCTTCGCCGGGGCGACGGCACCAGGTAAGGGCCGCTTCAAGATCGATCTCTCGGCCCTCCAATTCTGCCGCGGCCAAGGGGGACAGGGGGGCGCGGAAGGAGGCGAAGGATTCGGCGATGGCGCCGCTTTCGCGAAGGGCGGAAAGATCCGATGCGGGGTCATCGTCGTTCAAAACCCCGCTCTGAAAAGGCTTGCGGTAGGTCACGGGGCCTTGTTCCGCCCAGGCCTCAGCGATGCGCGCCGATACCCAGGTCTTCCCCACGTTTGTATCGGTTCCAAGCACCCAGAGTGGAGACGGAAGCCTTGCCAGAAGGCTTTCATTCACAACAACTCCTTAAGAGACCGGATCATGGCATCCACCTGGGTTTCCTCTAAATGGGCGCCGGTGGTGATCCGCAAGCGGGCGGTGCCCGCAGGGACGCTCGGCGGCCGCACCGCGCGCACATCAAAGCCTTTTTCTTGCATGCGGAAAGCGATCTGCATGGCCCTAGCTTCGTCGCCCACCATCAACGGCACGATGGCTGAATCCCCGTGGGGCAGGCCCAGGGCGCCCCTCACCCGATCCGCGAATTCCCCTGCCCTGGCGGCACGCCATCGCTCACTCTGGGCCACTTCCACTGCTGTGATCGCCACCCCCAGGACGGAGGGTGGCAGGGCCGTGGAAAAAATGAATCCGCGGGCGCTGTTGACCAGATGATCCCGGAGTTTGTGAGACCCGGTCACAAATGCGCCGAAACCACCGAGGGCCTTGCCAAGGGTGCCCATCACCAGGGGCACCGCGCCCAGGACGCCCTGGCATTCCGTCAGTCCCGCGCCGGTGGCGCCCAGCAACCCCGTGGCATGGGCTTCATCCACCAAAAGCAGGGCCTCGTGCTGGCGGCAAAGCTCCAGCAAGCCCGGCAGGTCCGCCGCATCTCCATCCATGCTGAAGATCCCATCCGTCACCACCAGCGCCAATCCCTTCGAAGAGCTCCGCCACGCCTTGATCTGCGCATCCAGATCCCCGAGATCCAAGTGGCGATGGATGCCCACGTGGGCGCCCCCAGCCTTCGCCATCCGGCATCCATCCACCAGGGAGGCATGGTTCAGGGCATCGGAAAACACGGCGTCGCCTGGGCGGACCAGGGCCGGGACGAGGGTTGCGTTGGCCTGAAAACCAGTATTGAAAAGCAGGCAGGCTTCCTGGTGTTTCCAGTCGGCCAAGGCCGCCTCCAGCTTGTCGTGCAAAGGCGTCGAACCCCGCAACAGCCGAGCCGCGCCACTCCCGGATCCAAATTCACGGGCGGCTTCTGCACCGGCTTGGGCCAGTCGGGCGTCACGCCTCAGACCCAGGTAGTCGTTGGAGCAAAAATCCACGCCCAAAGGCGGTGTGATGGACCGCTGCAATCCCTGGCCCAATCGCTGGCGGGAGGAAGCGCTGAACCGCTCCGCCCACGGGGCGGGAACTTCGCCTTCCCCAGTCGCATTTTGGGAGGTCGGCATAGCCTGATCGCTTGGAATTTCAGGGGCTTTCATGGATTCGCCATGTTAGGATTAACGTTTGGGACAAAGCGGATTCAGGCATCCGACTTGAACCATACCCGGCTTTTTTCACCTTCATCTTGCAACCATGAAGTCCAATCACTGGCACTTCCTTTTTTTGAGGTCCTACCCATGTTGCGTAGCACCCTGTTCTCCCTCGCTACCTTGAGCCTCGTGGCTCAAACGACGCCCGAAGCCAAGACCGCACCGGCACCGACCGCAGCTCCCGCTGTTTCGTCCGCCCCGAGGGTGCCTGAAGACAGGATCATCGCCAAGGTCGGTACCGAGGTGATCCGTCAATCCGACATCGAAATTGGACTCAATGGCATTTCTCCTCAGCAGCGCAAGGAAGTTGAAGGCAATCCGGAAGCCCGTGAGCGCTTCATCAAGAGTTTCGTGGAGTTCCGCCTCCTGGTGGCCAAGGGCCGCAAACTGGGCCTGGACAAGACCGAACTCTTCAAGAAAAAGATGGCCTTCTCGGCTGACCAGATCATCGCGACCGATGTGATGGCTCAGGACGGCGAAATGCTCAAGAAGAAAATCGAGATGACCGACGCTGATCTGCGTGCCTACTACAACGCTCACAAAGACAAGTTCCAGAGCACCGCGGACACCTATTCCGCGCGGCATATCCTGGTGAAGGTCAAGGCCAACGAAGGTGATAAGGAAGGCCTCTCCGACACGGAAGCCAAGGCCAAAGTCGCCAAGATCCAGGCGGAGTTGAAGGCCGGCAAGAAACTGGCTGACCTCGCCAAGGCGAATTCGGACGATCCCGGAAGCAAGGACAATGGCGGACTCTACGAGAATTTCGACCCAGGCGGCATGGTGGTGGAATTCGGCACCGCAGTGAAGACTCAAGCCATCGGCGTGGTGGGCGAGCCCGTGAAGACCCAGTTTGGTTATCACCTGATCGAGGTCACCGCCAAGAACCTCAAAGGTACCTTGAAGCCCTTCGAGGCCGTGTCCAAGGATATCGCGCAGATGGCGCAGCCCGACCGCCAGGAGAAGGTCTGGAATGAGTACCTGACCGAGATCAAGAAGGAGATCCCCTACGAGTTCTACGGCGAAGCCAAGGCCGAAACGAAGAAGGCTGATCCGAAGGCGGCTGAAACGAAGAAGGCTGAACCGAAGGCAGCCGAAGCTCCGGCCAAGAAATCCGGCACCCCCGCCGCCACCAAGAAGAACGGCTAGGTCTCACTCATGAAGAACGCCCGGATCCTCCTCGCGCCCGTCCTCGCCATCGTCAGCGCCGCCGCCTTCCCTGGCTCAGCGGCTATTGCGACAACTGACGTGCGCGAGGAGATCCTGGTGATCGTCAACGGCCACATCATCACTCGCAAACAATTCCAGCAAGCGGTGGAGCAGGAACATGCCTCGCTCTATCGGCAGTTCTCCGGCAAGGAGCTGGACGAGAAGCTGAAAGAGGGTCGTGAAAAAACCCTCCAGGGCCTCATCGACAGTTTCCTGGTGGAGGACAAGGCCGCGGATCTCGGCTTGGCCCAACGCATCGGCGACGAGTACCTGAAGTCCTACGTCGAGGACATCAAGAAGCAGAACAATTTCGCCACGGATGCGGATTTCGAGAAGGCCTTGCGGAGTTCCATGGGCATTGGGCTTCAGGAATACCTGAAGCACGCCAAGCAGCAGATCCTTCAGCAGGAGGTCCTGCGCGCCGAGGTCTACGCCAAGATCGCCATCGAGGATCAGGAGCTGCGCTCTTACTACATGGATCACAAGGACGAGTACAAGAAGGCCACCCGTTTTCGGATTCGCGAGTTGGTGCTTGCCAAGGGCGGGACTCCTGCCGAGGGCGAGGCCGCCAAGGCGACTCTGGCTAAGGTGCAGGCGGAACTCAAAGATGGCAAATCCTTCGAAGACCTGGTGAAGCAATACAGCAGCAGCGCCAGCAAGGACACGGGCGGCGACCTGGGCTGGATGGAAAAGGGCCTGATGCGGGCATCCATCGAGCAAGCGGCCCTTTCCCTCAAGGCCGGTGGCGTGTCCGACGCAATCGAAACGGACAAGGACATCATCCTGGTGCAGCTCATCCAATCCGAGAACGAGGAGGCCCGGCCCTTCGCCGAGGTTAAGGCCCAGATCATGGAAAAGCTTCAGGAGCCCAAAGCCCAGAACGCCATCCAGCAGTATTTGAACAACCTACGAACCCGAGGCAATGTGCGGTTCAGGGTGCCCAAGGATTTGATCCTTAAAAGCTGAGGCTCCTTCTTGAAGGCTGAGGGCTCCTCCTCAAGGGTTGAACGTTTCCTGACTTTCAGGCGTAGGATGGTGCCGTGCGCCTTGATGCTTTTCTTAAGAAGACCCACCTCGTGAAGCGCCGGGAATTGGCCCGGGAGCTTTGCGATGAGGGGATGGTGCGCGTCAATGGCGCGCCCAAGAAGGCCGCCTGGGAAGTGAAGGCCGGCGATGAACTCCAATTCCCCCTCTATAACCGACTGCTCAAGGTGCGCGTGCTGGCCCTTCCCGAAGGCACCGCCGCCAAGCACGACCAGTGGAGCTTCGTGGAAGTGCTCGAAGAAAAGCGACTCACCTGGGATGAGGGCGGTGGCGAGGATCCTTTCTCGATCCATCCGAAATCACCGACGAACCATTAGCCATTAGGAGAGGCGTCTTGACCACCGCGAACCTCGATCAGCCGCTCCTTCGCACGCTCAAGGAAGGCGACGCCTTCACGGGGTTTTTGCTGGCCAATGAGGCCGCCTTCAAGATCAGCTCCAAAGGATCCGAGTACCTTGAACTGAAATTGGCGGATGCCTCCGGTGATCTCAAGGGCTTCCTTTGGGATGTGCGCGCCATCGAAGGCGACATGGACTCCATCACATCGGATGTCTTCCTCAAGGTGAAGGGCTCCATATCCTGCTACAACGGCCGCACCCAGATGAAGATGGACAAGGTTCGTTTCGCGCCGGATTCCGAGGTGGGGGATCTCTCCCGCTTCTTCCCCGTGAGCCTGCGGCCCGTGCCCGAAATGCTCGCGGAGTTGGACGGCGTCATCGGATCAGTCAAAGATCCCTGGATCCGGAAACTGCTGAGCGCCCTCTTAATCGAAAACACGGAGCTTCGCACCGCCTTCTCCCAAGCCCCCGCCGCCAAGGGGATGCACCACGTTTACCTTGGCGGGCTGCTCGAACACACGCTCTCCATCCTTGCCATGGCAGACCGGGCCTGTGGCCATTATCGCGCCATGAATCGCGACCTGGTGCTGGCGGGCGTCTTTCTGCACGACGTGGGCAAGACCGCCGAGTTGAGCTACCAGCGCAGTTTCGGCTACACCGATGCGGGTAATCTCATCGGCCACATTTCCATGGAATGCGAATGGATCAGCCGCGAAGCCGCCAAGATCCAGAATTTTCCCGACGAGCTGCGCATGCAGTTGCTGCACATCGTCCTGAGCCATCACGGGAGGCTGGAATTCGGCAGCCCGGTACTGCCTAAAACCCCCGAGGCTTTGTTGGTGCACTACCTTGATGATCTCGACGGCAAGCTGGAAGCCATGTTCCGGGGCATCAAGGAAGCCGGCGAAAGCCACTGGACGCCATATTCGAGAGCTCTGGAGCGCATGATTTACACCGTTCGCTGGCCCGCCGCCAGCCATGAAATTTGACAGACCGTAAATCGGAATCGGCAACCGCTAATCCCCCGATAAACTGGTCCATGGCCCAGGATCTCCGCCCTCTCCTCACCGCAGATTCCGATCTCTCCGCCCTGGCGACGGGCGTCATCGGCTCGGAGATCCTGAAGATCGCCCACCAGATCCGCGGACTCAAGGCCGAAGGCCGGGAGATCTGCAATCTCACGGTGGGGGATTTCGATCCCGCCTACTTTCCCATTCCCGCGTCGCTGCTGGAAGGCACCCGCAAAGCCCTCGAAGCCGGCCACACCAATTACCCTCCCTCGGATGGCGTGCTGCCCTTGCGCGAAGCCGTGGTGCGTTTTTACGAGCGGGAGCTGGGCCTCATCTATCCGGTGGAATCCGTGTTGGTCACCGGCGGCGCACGGCCCCTGCTTTACGGCGCTTACAAGACGCTGCTCGATCCCGGCGACACGGTTTTGTACCCCGTGCCTTCCTGGAACAACAACCACTATGCCTACCTCAGTGGCGCGAAGGCCGTGGAGCTGGTGGTGGGCGCGGAATCGAATTTTTTTCCAACTCTGGATTCGATCCTTCCTCATCTCGCCTCGGCGCGGATGATCTCCCTCAACTCGCCGCTCAATCCCACGGGCACGGCAATCGATGAAACCTTGCTGCGGGAAATCACGCTGGCCGTGGTGGAAGAAAATGCTAGGCGCCAAAAGGTCGGCGGGCGCAGCCTGTACCTGCTCTACGATCAGGTCTATTGGACGCTAACTTTCGGTGCGACGAAGCACGTCACCCCCGTGGGCTTAGTCCCGGAAGCCGCGCCCTACACCCTGCTGCTGGACGCCCTAAGCAAGGCGTTTTGCGCGACGGGCTTGCGCGTGGGATGGGGGCTGATGCCGCCGGGCGTGCGGTCACGCATGGCGGACATCCTCGGGCACGTGGGCGCCTGGGCGCCCAAAGCGGAGCAAATCGCCTCCGCTGAACTGCTCGATTCACCTGACATCATCCGCGCTTTCCAAAACGGTATGAAGGCGGCAGTGGAAAAGCGTCTGGAGGCCTTGCACTCGGCCTTCGGCGCCTTGGCGGCCGATGGCTACGCCGTGGAGGCCATCGCGCCCCAAGGGGCGATCTACCTATCCACGCGCTTCAATCTTTTTGGCCGCACGATCCAAGGCAAAACGATCCAGACCAACGAGGACATCCGCCGCTTGTTGCTGGAGCACGCGGGACTGGCCACCGTGCCCTTCCAAGCCTTCGGCCTTCGTGAAGAGAGCGGCTGGTTCCGACTCTCCGTGGGCGCGGTGTCCATGGCCGAGATCGAAGCCGTCATCCCTCGCCTGAGGGAGCTGCTGAAGCCATGAAGGCCATAGCGCTGTCAGCTCACCCCATGGAAATCCACTGCCCGCTTTCGCCGCGCAGGGGGATGTCGGGGATCTCGTTTTCCTTGAATAGGAAGTGGCTGCTGTTCCAGGAACCGCAGTGCTCGCAGCGGTCCGCGTAATCGGTGGTGCGGTTGGAGCAGACACCGCACTCGAAGCGCAGCTTCAACACACCGAGGTTGCGGAGTAGCTGGCGGTACTCGTTCAGCGCCGCGTCCAACCGCGCGCGGCGGCTGTGGATCTTGGCCATGAAGAAATACAGGATGGGCGAGTAGACCACCTGGCTGCGCACTTCCAGGAATTGTTCCAGGGCTTCATCCAGGATTTCAAGGCGGTAGAGCATCTTGCCCAGGAAGAATTTCGCGAGCACCGCGTGTTCGCTGGTGGCAGCAATGCGACGCAGCACCGCAAGGCCTTCTTCGGGCCTGCCGCTTTGGATGAAGTAGTCTTCCAGCTCCTGCAGAAAAGCCCCCTCGCCGGTGCTTCGGAATCCTTCCACCCAGACTTCCAGACCCTGGTCTTCCTGATCCTGGAGAATGCGGCAGCGCCCCAGGGACAGATAAGCAGGAATGAAGCTGGGGTCGTCCTTGACCACCTGTTGGAAGGCTTGGGTCGCGTCCTTGTACTGGTCCGCGTCCACCTTTAGCAGGCCCACCTGGTAGGCCAGGGCAGTGCCTTGGGCCTTCTCGCCCGCGCTGAGTTCATTGGGGAAATAGGAGATGAGTTTTTTGTGGACCTCCAGGGCCTCTTCCCATCGCTGCGCCTCGGTGTGCAGGGCCCGCAAACGCCGCAGGCCCCTCAAGGCCTGCTTGGGGGCATCGGACACGATCTTTTTCAGTACACCCGCGGCGCCCTCGGAATTGCGGGAGGCCAGCAGGGCTTCCGCTAGCTGGTAGCGGGCCTCCACGTGATCCGGATTTTTCCGGCAGAATTTTTCGAAATGCTTCGCGGCGCCTTCGGCGTCTCCGACCTTCAGCAAAATTTCTCCATAAAGCATGCCGGTGCCCACATGCTCGGGATGGTCCGTGAACATCTCTTCCAGCATCACTTTGGCTTTGGCGAAGAGGCCATGCGCGATGAGGGCCCGGGCATCCGTCAGGCGGCTGGAGAGGCGGCGGCCCATGCGGGTCGCGGCGGATGCATTCAGGCCCTTCACCATGTCCCGCAGCGCCGCATAGCCGTTGTAGAACAGGTTGATGAGGAAACCCACCGCCAGCACTACCAGCGTGAACACCCACACCCGGATCTGGGTGTCCCCGTAGAGAACCATTTCGCGATTGAACAAGGCGAAATTGCTGACGTACAGATTGGCCAGCAGCACCAGTACGGCGCCAATGAGCACCACCATCATGAAACTGAATAGGCGCATGGAATACCCTCAGCCTCCAGCTTAGCGACTCAGGGATGTTCGTCCATCCAAGCTCGCGCGGCCTTGAGGTCCGCCCACACGGCGCCGCGCACTTCGTTGGTGTATTGACGCAGCACGTAGGCCGGGTGGAAGGTCGGCATCACGGGGATGGAGCGATGCAATTCCAACCTCTGCCAAGCACCGCGAACCTTGGTGATGCCCGTGGAAACACCCAATAATTCCCGCAGCGGCGTCGCTCCCAAGGTCACGATGACCGCAGGGTCGATGAGCTCGATCTGGCGCTTGAGGTAGCCCAGGCAGGCCTGGGATTCCGACGGTGTCGGCGTCCGGTTGTCGGGAGGGCGGCACTTCACCAGGTTGGCGATGTAGACCTGATTCCGCTGGAATCCAATGGCTCCGATCATCTTGTCTAACAGTTCGCCGGCCTTCCCCACGAAAGGCCGCCCCTGTTGGTCTTCATCCTTACCGGGGCCCTCTCCGATGAACATGAGCCGGGCTTCCGCATCCCCTTCCCCGAAGACGAAACGGAAGCGGCCGGGGCCCAACGGGCAAGCCAGGCAGCCTTGGATGCAGCGCTCCAAGGCCGCCAGATCCGGAGCCGCCCTGACCACCTCCGCTGGGGGCCTTGCCACTGGCCCTTCGGGCGCTAGGTAGGATGCGGACACCTGGCCAGGCCTAGGTGATGGCTGGGGCATCGCGGGCTGTGACCGAGGCTCCGGAGGCCGCCCCGGCGCGGATTCGACCACCTTGGGATGGGCCGGGACCTCCACCTGCTCTCTCACCAAACCCATGACTCCCAGCTCCCGGAGCGTATCGACCCAGGGCTGAAGCGAATGTTCCTGCGGTTGGTTGGCCACCCATCTAGACTACCCAGGCGGGCCCGTATCCAGGTGGGGCCTCAAAAATTGTCAGACCGGGGAACCTCATTCCCCGCCCGGGCATCTAAGCCCTGGAGCGACGCATGCAAAGCCCCATTGAACAGCTCAAACCTAAAGGCCATCTGGCTGAAAATACACCCTTCGGAACGTCGACAGACTTCTATGGCGCCTTCGCGGAGCTCTACCCGCGGCTGGTGAACTATGGTCGGCGATTCGGGGCGACCTACCCCGAGGACATCGCCCAGGAGGCCTTTGTCATCCTGATGCAGCGGCAAGTGGCCGTGGAACACCCGACGGCCTTTCTTTACGGCACCGTGCGGACCCTGGCGCTCACCGAACGCCGCCCCATGAAGAATCAGAACCTGAGTTTGGAAGTGGTCATGGAGCCCGGCCGGGCCGCAGACGCTGAAGAGCAACTGTTGAGCCGCGAGATCCGGGAGCGCATGCGAACCCTTTCACCCACCTTCCGCGAGGCGCTCTGGCTCTTCGTAGTGGAAGGCCTCTCCATCCGCGAGATCTCCGACATCCTGAGCATCCCAGAAGCGACCGTAAAGACCCGCATCCATCGAGCAAAAGCCCAGCTTAAAGACCAACTGAACCCCGGAGGCATCCATGCCCTGGCTTGATCCCGCCCGCCAAGACGAATCCCTCGAAGACCGCGAACTGCGGGCTGAACTGCGGGGCCTCGTCGGACTCCCCATGAGCAGCTTCGAATCGAATTTCTTCGGCGCCGAACCCACGCCCGAACTGGTGAAGCTCGCCGACAATCTGCGCGCCGAGGCTCTTCGCCGTCGCAACACCTCCCGCCACCGGCCCATGTGGATGCTGTTGGCTGCGGGCCTTCCGGTCGCCCTGCTGATTTCGGGCCTTGGCGCCTGGGGCATCCAGCAGAAACAGAAAGCGGACGTCCTAGCCGCCGCCGCTGTGGTCGAGAAGGCCAAGGCCGAGCGGGCCGCCCAGTCCTCTCAGGTGGGGATGAGCCGGGATCGTGAAGGCCATGCCACCGATCCAAATAAGACCCCGAAGACCCCGCTGAAGCCTGAGGATTCCGCGCCCGCTGCGGACCCCTCCCTCCGGCTGGCTTCCACCAAGAGTCACAAAGGAACTGGCACCACCACCTTTACTCCAGGGAAGCCCGCGAATCCTACGGACTACCCTGTCATCGAGGTGAAGCAGACCCTGCTGCCACCTCCCGTCGGCGAGCGAGTCAAAGCGCAATAAGACTTTCGAAAGGATGCCTTGGGAAGGGCAAAAGAGAGGCCCCGCACTGCGGGGCCTTTTTCTTTCTATCGCATCAACCCGCTTGGGCGTGGCCAGGGCTCCAACCGCGTTCATTGAGCAGACGCGCGCCTTGGATACGGGTGAGCCGAAAGGCCATTTCTTCCTGGTGCAGGTGGCAGAAGGCCTGGAGATGATCGCCTTCCAGCGTGCGCGGCGTGACGCGCCGCAATTGGGTGCGGTGCGCGGCGGGAGGCAGGTAGGTAAGTTCCACGATGAGGTTGTGGCCCGAAGCGTATTCGAGGATGAGCTGCATCTCTTCAGCGGCTTGGTTGCCCCCGCCCAGGTGCAGCATGGGCACGCGTTTCTGCACCTCCTGGAAGAGGTTCGGATCTTCGTCGTGGAGCTTCTGGAGCGCGGTGCGGACCATCTGGCGCACGGGCTCTAGATGATGATTCATGCCCTTCTCATCCACGAAGGCGAGGCAGGCCATGGACCAGAGGTAAAGGTCCTCTTCTTCGTCCAGGCTCACCGGCAAGAATCGGCCGGGCTTGGGCAGGTAGCCCGCGGCCTTCAACAGCGCGAAGGCGTTGCCGTTGCCCTGCACTTCCATCACGGTGTCTGAAATGGGGATGAGCTTAAGGGGCGAGAGCTCCGGGCGCAGGCGCAGCTCTTCCGCCAGATGCGCGGTGCGGGCACGCACCAGCCGCTTGCCCTGTTGCACTTCGACCTCGCCGACCCGCTGTCCCAGGTCATCGAGAAGCTGCAACAGGGTCGAGGGAAGGGCAGGCCCGGGATCGCCGAGGCGGTTCTTGATCTCCTCGAGGCAAAGGCCCGAATCCAGCGCGCGGACGAGGGTATCTGGACCCAATCGAAAGGTAGCCATGGTGTCGAGGCCCTCGACCTCGGCCAGCTGCGCCAGTTTCAGAAGTCGATGGGGATTCTGAAACATGGGCGTGAGCCCTTCGAGGGTGGGCTGAAGCACCAGGGGCGGCTCGGTCATCAGCGGTCCCCAATGGCCCTCGGTGCCACGCAGATCCCGCAAGAGATATTCCTGCGCCAAGGCCTCGCCATGGGCCGTGAGGCCTAGGTGCTCGCGGGAGCCATCCAGTGCGATGAGGCCCATGCGCCCCAGGAAAGGTAGGAAGGCGGTGCGGGTGCGATTCTCGTCCAGCGGATGCAGGGTTTTCAAAAAGGCGAGGAAAGGCTGGATAGAGAGCACCTGTCCGCGGCGCTCGAGCAGGTGCTGCATCAGGAAGCGGCGATCCTCCGCGGGCGGCATGTCCCAGGATTTGAGGTCGTGCTCCAGAAGGCTCGCGAAGGCCCTTTCGGCCACCCACCGCGGAGGGTGGGCCAGCACCGCCGGAAGCAGCGTATCCACACGGCCTTCGCGGCTCCAGAGAAGGCCCAGGCGGTGCAGCAGCGTAAAGAGCAGCGTGGCATCCTGCTCCTCCTGCAGGAAAACGTTGTGGGAGAGCAACTGGGTCAGATCCTTCTTGGCCGGTAGTCCTCCCTTCAGAACCCGGATTCCCGCCACACAACGCAGCAGCACCGAGGTGAGCGCCATGGAGAAACCATAGAGCGGAGCGGGCTGCAGCAGTGCCTCGGGCGAACCCTGGAAATTCAAGGAATGATCGTCGAAGTCCGCCAGCGCGTCAGCCACGCGCTCGGCCACGGACCAGCCTTCGGCGGTGGGGAAGATGAGCCCCAGGTCCGCTAGGTGCACCTCC
Organism: Holophagaceae bacterium; assembly: GCA_025350765.1. Taxonomy (GTDB): domain Bacteria; phylum Acidobacteriota; class Holophagae; order Holophagales; family Holophagaceae; genus JANXPB01. Next base: position 21,469 of record JANXXC010000290.1, read on the forward strand.
ACACCCGGCTCAGGCAGGGTGCCTGATTCCACCAGGTGTTTCAGCACCAGGAGGTCTTTGCTTTCGAGGTCTGCCAGGGTGTTGGAGAGCTGTTTGTGGTCTTCGAGATGAAAGACCATGGTTTTCAGGAGCCGCACGCGGCCTTCAGGCCCTTCCTCCCAGCGGTGAGGAATGGGCAATCTGCGATGTTCGCAGATCCTCCTCAGGTGTTCGTCGGTGCAATTGGAAAGCAAATGGTATTGGGAAAGCGGCATGGATCCTCGCGCGCAGTTGCGGGTACACGTGACCTTCCAGTTTCTCACGGAGAGGCTGAATGTCCACGCTTGAAATTCATTGAGCGCGTGTTTCAGAACCCAGAAAGGAGAGCCGCGATGTCCTCATCGTCCACGTCGCCGTCGCCGTCGAAATCCGCGCGTGCATCCGCAGAAGGCGTGCCCGGGCCGCTGTAGGCCACCGCGGCAAGGGCTAGGTCCAGCACATCCGCGATCCCATCCCCATTGAGATCCCGGGACTTCCCGGTGATGAAGGCGGAGGCATAGCGGGTAGGATCCGCCGAGCTGATGGCCCGCAGCTCATAGGTCCCTGGCTGAGGGGGCGCAGTGAACCGCACGGCTCGACTGCCCTGGGGAACCAGATCCCCGCCGGTGGCGCTCCAGGTAACACTTTGATCCGCCGCGCCCAGAACCGTGGCCGTGAATAGGCGGGCGGCGCCGGTGGCCATGGTCGCCTGGACCGGTCCGACGCCCACCTCCACGGCGCCGCTGCGGGAGCCCAGCTCCCAAACGCCACGGCCAAAGGTCGCCGCGCGCAGGAAGCTTCCGTCGGGCGCGACAAAGAGATCGCGCACCGCCACGAGGGGCATCCCGGTGCCATAGCGGGACCAGGAGGCGCCACCATCCAGCGATCGATAGACCCCGAAATCCGTACCCGCAAACAGCCACCCCGCCTTTGACGGATCGTTCTGGATCACGTGCACCGGAATCCCGAAGGGAAAGCCGTTGGCCACGTCCAGTGGGGTGAAACTGGCCCCGGCGTCTAGGCTCTTCCACGCATGGCTGCGGCTCAGATCCGGCGACACCGAGGCGACATAAATGACGCTTGAGTCGTGGGTATCGAACCAGACGTAACTCATGAAGCGGTCGTTGTTCGGCAGAGCGCCGAATTGCCGCCAGGCTCCGCCGGTGGTGATGTAGCCCGAACCCGTTCCCACCTGAGCATCCGCGGTGCCACTGGATGCGATGGCGAGGGTGTGGGGATCCGAGTTGGCTGCCGCCACGGCGCGAATGTTCCGGCTGCTATCGAATCCATCCATGGCCAGGGCCCGCCAGGAATCCGCAAAATCGGAGCTCAACCACACCTTGTCGAAAGAGTGCGTATAGACCGTGTTGCCCGTGGGATCCGCGGTCCCTGCCACGAGATCCGTCACGAAGGGGGAATTGGTAGTGGCATCGGAAAGCCCATTGATGCTTCGCGTGAAGGGGGTCGCACCGCCGTCGGTGCTTTTGAAAATGATGGAGGTATAGACGGATCCCAGCATCAAGTTCCCGTTTCGAGGATGGATCAGGGTGCCAAATCCATCACCACCCACGCGGTCTTCAAAGGATCCGCTCAAGAAGAGGCCGGCGCCTTCATCTTGCCGAACCCGGGTGCCGTTGTCCTGAAGCCCGAGCGTGATGAGGTCCTTCGCGTTGGGTGGTGTGAGCGCCAGGGTGGACCCGAGGCGATAGACAAGATGGGTAGAGATTCCCCGATTGCGGCGATTGTCGATGAAGGTCACCAGGCTCGGCACCGTGGGGCCCGCGCCTGGACCGCTGGTGGGCACCATGGCGGAGGGCAGCATCGGTTCCCTCAGGATGCAGAGCCCCCCATCGCTACCCATAAGAAGCGTCTTCGGGCCCGCCTTGGACCAGGCCGCCACGTGGAAATCCGCATGAGCGTAGACATGGCGGTTGGCGTACCAATGGCTAAGCTGGGTCCAGTTCTGGCCGCCATCTTCACTGCGATACAAACAAGCCGTGGTGCCCACAAACACGCGATTGATGTCCTCGGGATCCACCGCGAGGCCCTGGTTGTAGAAGCCTTGAGTTCCGTCGTAGGCGATCAGGTCCTGGCCGATGCCTTGGAAGAGTCCGCCGCGCTGTTCGTTGGCAAACCTGAAAGTCCAGCTGCGCCCCTGGTCCTCGGTCTTCAATAGGCCCCGCTCCACAGAACCCCTCACCTGCCCAAGACCCCAGCCAATGCTGGCGCTCGCGGGGCTCGTCGCGATGGAGATCCGGATCGGTGAAATACCGCTCAGCGCAGCCTGCGCCCAGGTGGCGCCCCCATCGTGCGAGTGCCAAAGACTTCCGGCGCTCGTCAGGCCATCCACCTGAAGGCTGCACGCCAGATCCAAGAGACTGAAGCGCACCAAGCTCCATACTTTGCCCGAGGTGTTGCCATCCAGTCCCACCGAAATGAAGGTTCGCCCCCCGTCCACACTGCGTTTAAGGCCATCATTGCCGCCCACCAGAACGACGTCCTGATCCACGGGCAGGATGCAGTAGGTCCTGGTCATAGCGCCGAGCCCCGTGCTGGGGCTCCAGGTTGAACCGCCGTTCCCCGAACGAAAGAATCCGCGGGCTTCCGCCGCGTGCGCATCGCCCATGCCGAGATAAATCACTTCGGGATCCACGGGACTCATGGCCACGGCGCCCACCGCCAGGGTTCCCGCGCTGCTGGCCCAGGGCAGTGCGTCGGTGATCGGCCTCCAAACCCAATCTCGATTCGTGCCCAGATCGGCGTTGATGCATTTGAAGAGCCCACCACCGCTGGTGGCGAGATAGAGAATGTTGGGATCCCGGGGATGGGTGAGGATGCCCGTCACGCGGCCACCATCCACATCGGGATAGCCGTCATCCACCCGATTTGAAAAGGGGCCGAGATTCACCCAGGCTTCCGGGCGGGCCTGGACCCCCGCCAATCGGGTCTGAAGAATTTGGTCCCGTCCTAGTTCTTCCGCCGCCAGCGCGGCCTTGCGATCCAGGTCCACCGGGCGCAGCCGCCCGCCCGACCAAAAAAGATCCCACTGTTCGCGAAGCTCCTCGTGGTCCAGGCCAGGGCGTCCAGGATCGGCTTGCCGGGCGGGCAAATCCCGCCGCAAGCCAGGGCCTTGGGCGAGGACCGCGAGTGAGGTGAAGGCCATCAAGACCAAAGGAAGTCGCATGAGACAAGCATAAGGTGCTGCTGGCGAATCCTTGGCTATGCCGCGATCTCTGTGCTTGGATGAATCCATGACTCGCCTCGAGATTTGGCTGACCTTGCTCCCGGGCCTTGTCCTCGCCGCAGCGGCGGAGCCTTTGCTCGCCCGGTGGCGGCGGGATCTGCCCGTTTACCGGCGCCATGGGCGGATCTTCCTCGTCCTGGCGGTCTCAAGCCTGGCGGGGCTTCTGATGGTGGCGTGGCGCTCCGGAAGCTCGGCCCGCTGGGGCTTCTGGGGGCTGTTGATGCTCGGATCAGGGGCGGGCTTGGCCCTGATGTCCCTGCGCCGACTACTCTCCCGAAATCTCGCGGATTGGGGCTGGCGGCGCGGCAGCGCCAAAAGGCCGGCCCCTGAAAGACCTCTGATCCTGGTGGCCGATCCCCACTGGAACGATGAGCTGGTGGGCCTGCAAGCGGCCACGCGGCTGTATCCAGAGGCAGACTGGCTTTTCCTTGGTGATGTCTTCGACGTGTGGGTAGGGCTGCCCGGCATGATGTCCGACGCACAGCGCAGCTTCCTCTCCTGGGTCCGCGAACGCAGGCGGGCTGGGCGATGGGTAGGGCTGTGGATGGGCAACCGGGAGTTTTTTTTGGATCGATACGCTCCTCTTTTCGACCTCATGGGTGAGGGGGTGGAAGGGGAGCTGGAAGGCGAGAATCTGGCCTTTGAACATGGGGATCTGATCAATGCCCGGGACTGGCAGTACCGGACCTGGAATCTCGTCTCGCGCTCGGGGATCATGTGGCTGTTGTTCCGGCTCATGCCCGCGCGCCTGGCCGCTGCCATCGCGGCTCGACTCGAGTCGCAGATGCGGACCACCAACCGCGCCTACAAGCTGGCCTTCCCCCGGGATGCCTTCCGGGCCGCCGCGAAGGCCCACCCGGGCCGGGTTTTCATCACCGGCCACTTCCACAGCCACGAGATCGAGGACAACGGCATCGCCCTGCCCTGGGCCTTCGAGGGGGCCTTCATGCTATGGAGGTCGGGCCAGGTGGAAGCTCTGGCTGCACCGATGAAAGTGGATGAAGACCCAACTTTCCCCTGGGAAGCGCGTCCATAGAATTCAGACCGACTGAGGAGGACTCCATGAATCGCCTGAAGCTTGCTGTCATGGCCCTAGGACTGGCACTGTCCACCGCCTGTTCCAGCTACACGGTCAAGACCGACTACGACCCCACCATCACCTATTCCAGCTACCGGACCTTCGACTGGTACGCCGCCAGCAAAAAAGCTAAGGGCAAGGGCAGCGGAACGGATCCTCTGTTGGACAAGCGCGTGCGGGTGGTCGTGCAGACGGTGCTGGAGGGCAAGGGATTCAAGCAGGAGACCTTAGGCGAACCGGATTTCCTGGTGACCTACTATCCCATCTTCCATAACCGGAAATATCGCACCACCACCAGCTTCGGCGGCGGTTATGGCTGGGGCCGCAGGCATTGGGGCTATGGCGTCGGAACCCGGTTCAGCTCCAGTCAGGTGCACCAGTATCGCGAAGGCACCATCGTGTTGGAGATCGTGGACAGCCGATCCAACCAACTGGTCTGGCAAGGGGCCGCCGAAGGCGCGCTCACGGATCTGAGCAATCCCGAGGACGCCCAGGAACAAATCAATAAAGCCGTGCGGGACATGCTCGCGAATTTTCCGCCGGGTCTCAGAAAATGATGCTCACTTTCCCGCTTTGAACAGGTAGGTGATCTCCAGAGATTCGCGCTGGGCTTTGCCCCCTCTCGTCGCGGGTAGATAGCTGGAGCGCTTGGCGGCGGCGATGGCCTCCTCGTTGAATCCGTATATCCCTGAAATGCCCTCCAGCACCGCCACATCCGCAGCTCTACCCTGCTCATCTACGGTGATGCGCAAACGCACGATGTGGTCTTTGTCGGTTTCAAAGCGCAACTCCCGGGCTCTTCGGGGGAAATTCGCCGAGGCCTTCGTCACCACTCGGGCCAGCGCCAAGGTCAACGATTCGGGCGCCGGGGCGCGCACCAGAGCGATCGCAACGGCCGTCTCAGGCTTTACTTGTTCCGGCGGCGGCGCGGGGGAGACCGCTTGCCTTGAAGTGTCTTGTGCAGGTGCAGCCGTGGGCTTCGCGCCCCCTTTGATCAGCCTCAACTGTTCCGCCTCCCGGGCGTTGCGTTCCTTCAAATCCTTCAACTGCTGCTGGAGCTGGGTGAGGGTCGGCTTGGATGCAGCAGTGTCTAGTGAAGGGCTGGGAGTTGAGGTCTGACCGACTGCCACCGGCGGCGTGGAAGTCCCTGAAGCACTGGAAGCCGGGGCCTGAGTGGTGGCTCGGCCAGTGGCAGGGCCGCCAGAGGATGACGGGGAATCTGTCGCCGCAGTAAGGGTCGTCTGGATTGGCCGGGCCTGGGCCTTCCACCAGCGCCATCCCAAGAACCCTGCACCGCTCATAAGCAGCGCCCCCACGCCCGCGAACAGTAGACCGAAGGCCTGAGCGTTGCGCTTCGGCGGAGGGGCCGTCGATATCCGAGACACGCGGGGCGCCCGAGGCGGTTCCACCGGGTGGGCGGGCTCTGGGGGGGCAGGCCGCGGGAGGTTGGGCAGGGGCGCAGACACGCCCATGGAGGTGGGGGGAGCCTGGGAAGCCTGGGGAACTTGGGGAGCATTGGTGCGCCGGGGTGTGGGCACAAAGACGCCGGAGGCACTCAGGCCCGGCATGGAGACTTCGGTGCCCTCCATGGCGGCATGCATCTTGGCTTTCGTGGATTCGGCGATGGGGACCGCGTCCACCAGGGCGCCCATGAATCCATACACATCGGGAAATCGATCCCGGGGACGCTTGGCGAAGGCCCGCAAGAACACCGTCTTGAGCCGCGGGTCCATGGAGGGTGGAATGGCCGGGGGTTCGTTTACGATGCGCAACAGGGTCGAAGCCACGCTGTCCCCTTGGAAGGGCAGGACCCCGGTGAATGCCTCAAAGGCGGTCACCGCCAAGGCGTAGCAGTCCGTGATGGGGGAAGCCTCTGCATCCTGCAAAAGTTCCGGCGCGAAATAGGAGGGCGTGCCGATAATGCCCCCAAAAGTCGTGAGGTGCTGGGATTCCTGGCTGCGGGCCACGCCAAAATCCGTCAGTTTCACTCGGCCATCGCTTCCCACCAGGATGTTCTCGGGCTTCACGTCCCGGTGGGCGATGCCCGCCATGGCCGCCGCCATGAGTCCTCGCGACGCCTGGGTCAGCACGTGTAGCAGGGCCTCCGGTGGCGAAGCCTGGTCGTGGATAAGCCCGGCAAGGCTGGTTCCCTTCACGTACTCCATGGCGATGTAGGGCCCACTAATGGGATCCTCGCCCACGTCATGGACGGTGATGATATTGGGATGGTTCAGCCGGGCGGAGATCTCCGCTTCCCGCTGGAACCGCTCCATAGCGTGGGCGTAGTGCCGGCCGCCCTCGTGGACCACCTTGATGACCAGCTGTCGCTTGAGCTTGGGGTCCTCCACCAGGTACACAGCCCCCATGCCACCCCGCCCCAGGAGGCTCAAGACTTGATATCGGCCGATGGAGGTGGGGTCTTGCGTCATGAATTTCCCGAAAGGCTAGGGTCCAGAGGGGAGGGCCAGCATAGGTTCCGTGGCCGGGATTGCAAGGGTCTAGGCCAACATAGGCCCCGCATGACTCCTGCGAAGGAGTATTCTGAGTCGCTTTCCAGGAGGCGGCCATGGCCCAAGTCACGCTCAAAGGTTCTCCGGTGAATACCTCCGGCGACCTCCCCGCCGTTGGGGACGCTTCCCCGGTCTTTTCCCTGACCAAGATGGATCTCTCGGAACTCAGCCTGACGGACCTCAAGGGCAAGCGGGTGGTGCTGAACATCTTCCCCAGCATCGATACGTCTACCTGCGCGACGAGCGTCAAGACCTTCAACCAGCGCGCCAACGAGGTGCCCAACACCGCCATCCTCTGCATCTCCGCCGACCTGCCCTTCGCGCAGAAGCGCTTCTGTGGCGCCGAAGGCCTGGAGCAGGTGATCCCCCTCTCCGACTTCAGGAACAAGGATTTCGGCCGGAAATATGGCGTGAACATCCTCGATGGCGGCCTGCGGGGATTGCTGGCCCGGGCCGTAGTGGTGGTGGATGAGGACGGCACGGTGATCTACCAAGAGCTGGTCTCGGAAATCGCCAACGGGCCTAATTACGATGCCGCCCTGGAAGCCCTCAACTCCCGCCATTCCGCGCATCTCGACGGAGACCAGGGCAGTCCCGAATAATACCCATCGGGGTGGAATAAAAGCGCCGGGTCCGCGTCTTCTTGATGCACGGCGTTCCGTGCCCATCCCATAGGTGATCCATGAAGGGGGCCGCGCCTGCCGCACGGTGGACGCGGGGCGTTCTGCTCATCGAGCCTAAAGAACCTGGGGTGAAACCGATCAGTTGAGGTGTTTCAGTTTTCGCAGTTCGGGCATTTTCCAAGCCGTGATGCCCACCACACCCAGGGTCATGCAGCCGCCGAAGATGACCGAAGGGACCAGGCCCATGAGCTTTGCGGCTAGGCCACTTTCGAAGGCGCCCAGTTCGTTGCTGCTGCCGATGAAGAAGCCGTTCACCGCCGAGACCCGGCCCATCAGGTGTTGAGGGGTGCGGATCTGCACCAGGGTGGAGCGGATCACCACGCTCACATTGTCCACCGCGCCACTGATGGCCAGCAGCAACAGCGAGAACCAGAAACTTTTCGAGAAGGCGAAAGCGATCCAGCAAAAGCCGAAGATCGCCACGCACATCAGCATCGTGCGCCCGGCTTTTTTCAAGGCGGGCGAATGGGCCAGCGCCAAGGACATGAGTACGGAACCCACCGCGGGCGCGGCTCTCAGGATACCCAGCCCTTGCGGACCGACCTTCAGGATCTGGTCCGCGAAGATGGGCAGCAGGGCAGGCGCGCCGCCGAATAACACGGCGAAAAGATCCAAGGACAGGGTGCTCAGCACGACCTTTTCCTGAAAAACGAAGCGCACGCCATCAAAAAATCCAGGCCCATTTTCTTGGACGGGTGCGGAGCGTGGCCGTGGCGCGAGCGTTGTCAGGGCTGCGAAGCCAAGGATCATTAGCCCCACTTCCACCCCGTAGGCCATTTGCGCGCTGCCGAATCCGTAGATCAGGCCGCCCAGCGCGGGCCCCACCACCATGGCGGTGAAAAAACTGGAGGATCGCCAGGTGGCGGCATTGGCGTAGATCTCCTTCGGCACCAATTCGGTGGCCAGCGCTTGGGAGGCGGGCCGGTAGAAAGCGCGGCCCAGGCCCGCCACCACCTGCACCGCGTAGAAGGGCCAAACCTTCGAAGGAAGGCCATTCAGGTTCATCACCAGAAGCGCCGCGGCGCCTGAGATGAGCGCCGCCACCGAGATGAGACTGAGCCAGCGGCGATCTTTTCGGTCCGCCGCGTGGCCACCGATGAGCGTCGTGCAGAGAAATGGCAAGGCCTCCGCCAGGCCTATGAAACCCAATGAGAGCGGATCTTTCGTGATCTCGTAGACCTGCCAGCCCAACACCACCGACTGCATCTGCATAGCCATGGAAAGGGCCAGAGTGCTGAGCATGAACCAGCGAAATTCGGGATAGCGGAACGCGGCGTAGGCGTCCGGTTTCTCCTCGATTTCACTCATACCGCAGGGCGTCGATCACATCCAATTTCGCGGCCTTCCGGGCGGGCAAGAAACCGGCGACGACGCCCACCAGGGCGGAGAATCCGAAGCCCAGCAGGATCGCCCACTGCTGGATGACCGCCGGCACTTTCTGAGCCTGCATGATCCAGATCGCCAGACCCGAAAGCGCCACCCCAAGGAGGCCTCCGAGAGTGGCCAGCACGATGGCTTCGATCAAGAACTGGAACATCACGCTGTGTTGAGTAGCGCCCAGGGCGCGGCGGATGCCGATCTCGCGGGTTCGCTCGGTGACGCTCACCAACATGATGTTGGAGATGCCGATGCCACCCACGATGAGGGAAATGCACGCGGCCATGGCCAGGAGCATGGTCAAGATGGCGCCCTGCTGGGCCGAGGCTTGGATCCAATCGTCCTGCTTCCGGATGGTGAAGTCGTCGGGCGTGCCAGGGACTAGCTTGTGGCGTTGGCGCAAAAGCGCGGTGATCTCCATCTCGGCTTGCTTGGATTTCGTATCGCTCACCGCCGAAGCAATGATGAAGTTGATGTGGTCCGATCCCTTCACCTTGCGCATGACCGTGGTGTAGGGCGCGTGGACGGTGTCGTCCTGGTCTCCCATGGGACCGCCACCCTTGCGCTCGAGGACGCCGATGACCTCGAAGGGCATGTTGCCGAGGCGGATGGTCTTGCCGATGGGATCGTCGCCCCCCGGAAAGAGATTGTCCTGCACGGTCTTGCCAATGACCGCCACCTTGGCCTGGCCGCGGACTTCCTGCTCATTGAAGTAGCGCCCTGACTCCAGATTCCAGGTCTTGATCTCAAGATAGTTGGGCGAAGCCCCTGCCACCGTGCCCACCAGCCAATTGGTGTTGCCGAAAATCGCGGGTTTGGAGGCGCGGACGTAGGCCGTCGCAGCGGCCACGGAGTCATTCAACTCGCGGTCGATGGCAAAGGCGTCGTCCTCGGTGAGGGTGTCCATGCCCCCTAGCCCCACCGGTCCGCCCGTCTTGGAACTTGAGCCGGAGAAGATCATGATCATATTGGTGCCCATGCTCCGGATGATGGCTTCCTGGGCCTGTCTGGAACCCTCGCCGATGCCGATCATGGTGATCACGGCGCCCACCCCGATGATGATTCCGAGCATCGTCAGGAAGGCCCGCATTTTGTTGCGGGTGATGGCAAAAAAGGCCAACTTGATCAGCTCGATGAGACCCATGGTGCACCTCGTTTACGATATGTGCGCCTAGCGCATGCGCGGGCCGCCGCCGGCGAGCGGAGCGGTATTGTTGCTACCGCTGGAACGCTTGGGATCCTCGACGCCCACGAGCACCTGCATCCCTTCGCTTACGTTTTCGCCGCTGATCTCCGTGAATTGTCCGTCGGTGATGCCCGCCTTCACGGTCACCGCTTTTGGCTTGCCGTCGGAACCCAGGATCCAGAGGCGATCCTCCCGCCGGGCCACCATCCCTCGTTGAGACATGGCATCTCCGGCCGCGCCACCCCTGGGGCCACCCGGGCCTGCCGGGCCGCTGCCTCCGCCTTTTTGTCCACCTGGACCGCCAGGGCCGCCAGGGCCCTTGGCCTTGGTCGCGTCACTCGCGGGCATGAAGGCGGTTGGGTTGAACCGCAGCGCCGCAGAGGGCACTTTCAGCACGTCCTGCTTGGATTGGGTCTGGATGGTCACGTTGGCCGTCATACCCGGCCGCAGCTTCAATTCATCATTGGCAACCTGCACCACTACTTTGTAGTTCACGACGTTTTGAACGGTGATGGGCTCCAGCCGAACTTGGTTCACGTGGCCCCGGAACTGCGTGTCGGGATAGGAATCCACGGTGAACAGGGCCGACTGCCCCTCTCTGACCTGGCCGATATCGGCTTCGTCGATGCTGGCTTCCACCTTCATCTTGGTGAGGTCCTGGGCGATGACGAAGAGGTTCGGGGTGCTGAAGCTGGCGGCCACGGTCTGCCCAATATCAATGCTGCGGCTGACCACCACGCCCGCCACGGGGGCGGTGATGGTGCAGTAGTCCAGGTTCGCTTGGGCCTTCGCCATGGTCGCCTTGGCGCTGGAGAGATCATTCTTGGCGCGGTCCGCGGTGACCTGAATGGTGTCGAGATCCTGTTGGGCGATGAGCTTGTCCGCGAAGAGCCGCTTGGCCCTTTCAAGCTGGCGCTGAGAATCCGCCACGACGGTTTCGGCTTTGCCGACGTTGGCCTTGGCGTCCTGCACCGTCGCCGCGTAGACCGTGGTGTCGATCTGGGCGATGGGCTGCCCTTTCCTCACCTTGGAGTTGTAGTCCACGTAGAGGTTGGAGATGGTGCCCGAGACCTGGGAGCCCACCGTCACCTGGATGAGGCCCGAAAGCGTGCCCGAAGCAGTGATGCGCTGCTGAAGGTTCCCCTTCTGTACGGTTGCCAGGCGCCACTTCACTTCATCTTTCGGCTTGCTGAGCACGTAGAATGCCCCGCCCGCGACCACGATTCCCACGCCACCCAGCCACATCCAGGTCTTGCCCTTCATGCTCACCTCACTGCGAGTTCCCGATGTACATACCTTGACATACGAGGGTGGAATGCGAGTAAAAGTTTAACGCGTGTTGAAATATTTGTTTCGGAGCGCTCAGAGCTGCACCCCGGCCTTTCATCGGAGGATCTGGATGCCTTCCTTCAAGGCCGTCGCGGCAAACCCGTTCACCAGGAAAATCTGGAAGAATCCACCGGCCAGAATAATGGCCGCGCAGACCAACACCGTCGTGGCCGCCAAGAAGGTATGGGGCTCTGGTTTCTCGGAACGCTCCCGGACTTGAGCCTCGGAGGGCTGTTCTAAAAACAGGGCCACCACCACCCGCAAGTAGTAGTAGACGGACACTAGGCTGGCCATCACGCCCAAGCAAGCGAGGCCCACGTGGCCCGTCTTCACCAGCTCTTTGAAGATGAAATACTTCCCGAAGAATCCCCCCATGGGCGGGATGCCGGCGAGGCTCAGCATCGTAATCACGACGGCCACGCCCAGGACCGGCCGCTTCCATCCCAGCCCTTTGAGATCTTCAAAACGGGCTTGTTCGCCCACCAGGCCGTAGGCCGTCAACATCCCGAAGGCAGCCAGGTTCATGGCCATGTAGATGACGAGGTAGAACAGCACGGCCGTATAGGCTTCAGGCGTACCGGCCACGAAACCCAGAAGCAGGTAGCCCGCGTGGCTGATGCTCGAATAAGCCAGCATCCGCTTGATGTTGGTCTGGGGAAGGGCCGACAAATTGCCAAGGATCATGGTCGCCGCGGCGAGCACGGCCAAGGCCAGCCCTACGCGCTCCCCTAGGCCTGAGTGCATGCCGATGCCACCGGGGAAGGCGCGCATGAGGGCGATGATCGCCGCACCCTTGGTGGCCACGGACATGAAGCCCGCGATGGGATGCGGCGAGGCCTCGTAGGCGTCCGGCGTCCATTGGTGGAAAGGTACCGCGCTGATCTTGAACAGGAATCCCATCAGCAGCAGGGCGGCGCCCACCGACATCAAAGGATCCGACCCCGCCAGCATCAACTTGTCGCCGATGCCACCGACTTCGAGACTGCCCGTGAGCCCGTAAAGCAGCACCGTGCCCATGAGGAAGCAGGCTGATGCCACGGCGCCGGTGATGAAGTACTTCATGCCGCCTTCCGCCGATTCACCCCGGAACCGAAGGGTGGCGGTCAGAACGTAAAGCGGCAGGCTCAGGAGTTCCAGGCCTAGAAACATCATCAACAGATTGGTGGTGGAGGCGAAAAGGAGCAGGCCCACCACCGAGAAAAGCAGCAGTGACAGGAACTCGCCCTTCACCCAGCCTTCGTGATGCAGATGGTCCCAGAGCTGAAGCACGGTCATCATCGCCGCCACGGTCACCAGAATTCCGGAGAACTGGCCCAGGCGGTCCATCTTGAGCTGCCCAAAGACCAGGCTCTTATCCAAGCCCCACATCTGGGTCAAGTAGTAGAAACTCACCGCTAAGGCCAACATGGCCATGCCGAAGATCGCCGCCCGCACGGCCTTCACCGTCTCCTGATCCCGGTCCAGGCTCGCGATGGGAATGAGACAGGCGCCCAGGGCGGGCATCAGCAGGGGCATGATGGCGCCCCAGATATCACCGGAGAGATTCATTTGCGCACCCCTTCACCGGCGGGGGCCAGGAGCCCGCCATGAGTGGCTGGCGTGGCTGGCGCGACAGGCGCGTCAGGGTCGGGATGCGTCAGAACCATCAATGGCATCGTTTTCACCCGGGGTTCCGGCGCCTTGGCGGCCTTCAGTAGATTGGCGACGGGCTGCTCGGAGGCCGTCAGGAAGGAACGGGGATGCAAGCCCATCCAAAAGATCAGCACGACGATGGGCACCATCACCGCGATTTCCCGCACGGAGAGGTCTGAATGCACGTGATGGGTGCCACTGTCCTCGTCCAAATTCTCGGGACCCCAAAAAACCCGTTTCACCATCCAGAGCATGTAGACCGCGCCCAGCAACACGCCCAGCGTCGCCAGGCAGGCCAAGACGCGGCCCCAATCGAAGCCGGAAATATAGGTGCCGTTCAGGATCAGGAATTCGCCCACGAAGCCATTGGTGAGCGGCAATCCGATAGAGCTGAGGGTGACGATGAGGAAGAAGGTGGTGAACACGGGCATCTTGGTGGCCAGACCGCCGAAATCCGCAATCATGCGCGTGTGGGCGCGGTCGTAGAGCATCCCCACCAGCAGGAACAACGCGCCGGTACTGACACCGTGGCTGAGCATCTGGAGCATGGCGCCTTGGGTTCCGATCACGGTCATGGAGGCGAGCCCAAGCATCACGAAGCCCATGTGCGACACGGAGCTGTAGGCTACGAGTTTCTTGATGTCCCGCTGCACCATGGCCACCAGCGCGCCGTAGATGATCGCGATGACCGAGAGCAGCGCCATCGGTTTCGCGTAGTGCCGCATGGCCTCCGGAAACATCGGAATGGCGAAGCGGATGAAGCCGTAAGACCCCAGTTTCAGCAGCACCCCCGCGAGGATCACCGAGCCCGCCGTGGGTGCCTGCACGTGGGCATCCGGCAGCCAGGTATGCAGCGGAAAGAGCGGCACCTTGATGGCGAAGGCCAGCGCGAAGGCCAGGAATAGCGTGCACTGAACACTGAAGGGAAGACCCAGCGCCGTGGCGGCCATGATCTCTGGGGAGAAGGTGCCCGCCTGGGTGGCGAGGTAGAGCAGCGCCACCAGCCAAAGCAGCGAACCCGCCAGGGTATAAAGAAAGAACTTAGTGGCCGCGTATTTCCGCTCCTCGCCACCCCAGACGCCGATCATGAAATACATGGGGATGAGCATCGCTTCCCAGAACAGGTAGAAGAACAGCAGATCCCCGGCCATGAGCGCGCCGAGCATTCCCGATTCCAGGATCAGGAAGAGCGCCAGGAATGTGCCCGCCCGCTGGGTGACGCTGCGGTAGGTGCCCAGCATGGTGAGCGGCGCGAGAAAGGTCGTCAGCATCACCAGCCAGAGATTCAAACCGTCGATGGAGAGCGCGTAATCCACCGGCAGGCCCATCACCGAGAACCAGGGCATGTGTTCCGAAAACACCAGCCCCATGGACCCCTCGGGCGGCACCGTCAGCAACCGCGCGGCGCTGATGAAGAAGAGGCCCGAAGCGCCGAAGATCGCGAGCAGCTTCGCCAGCGGTGCGTGCCTTTCTGGGAAGCAGAGGATCAGCATTCCCCACAAGGCCGGCGCGAACACCAGGAAGGTCAGAAGGTGATTGTTCATCCATTCGGTCATCGAAAGCCTACTTGAGGAAAATGTAGAGCAGCACCAGGGCGCCGAGCCCCATGCTGAGCACGTAATTGCGCACGCGGCCCGTCTGGAGCAGTGCCATGAAATCACCCGCCACGCGGGTGAGGGCGCCGGGCAGGTTCACGCCGATGCCATCAATCATGATCACGTCGAAGAGCTTCCAAAGCACGTTGCCAAACCAGCGCGTAGGCCGCAGCAGGTAGCCTTCCACCAGCTCGTCCACAAAGTATTTGTTGAGCAGCACGGTATGCGCGCCGGGGAATTTCGCGGCGAGCCGCTCCGACTTTTCGGTTCCATCCTTGTAGAGCCACCAGCCAAAAATCCCGAACCCCAGAGCGGCCAGCGTGGAGACGACCATCAGCAGCATCGCGGGGCCCCCATGGCCCTCGACCCCCCCCCCGGTCGAAGCTTCCACCCGCCCGTAGGTGAGCGCCGGTTCCAGCCATTGCTCGATGGCGAAGGATCCGCCCAGCGCTTTCGGCACGCCCCAGAAGCCCGCCACGACGGAGCCCAGCGCCAGTGCCAGGAGCGGCAAAGTCATGGTCAGGGGGGATTCATGGGCGTGCTGGTGAGCGTGCTCATCCCGCGGCTCGCCCCAGAAAGTCAGCGCCATCAGGCGCCACATATAGAAGGCAGTGCAACAGGCCGCCGCCAGGCCAATGGCCCATAGGGCCGGGCTCTTCAGAAAAGCGAGGTAAAGAATTTCGTCCTTGCTGAAGAATCCCGAGAAGCCTGGGAATCCCATGATGCAAAGGGTCGCGATGAGCATCGTCCAGAAGGTGATGGGCAGCTTGGCCTTTAGTCCGCCCATGCGAAAAAGATCCTGCTCGTGATGCATCGCCATGATCACGCTGCCCGCGCCCAGGAACAACAAAGCCTTGAACCAGGCGTGAGTGAACACATGAAAGAAACCCGCCGCGAAGCCCGCCGAACCCAGTCCCAGAAACATGTAGCCCAGCTGCGA
>JANXXC010000004.1 GCA_025350765.1 Holophagaceae bacterium
AACGCCTGCGAGGCCGAGTGCCCGGACGTCTTTCACGTTACCGAGGACAGCTGCCACATCAAGGCCGACTCCCGCCAAGACGGTAAGGAAAACGAAAATCGCGATGAGAAGTCCGAGCTGAAGGCCGACCTCCAGGCGAACCTTGAAGACGCCATCATCGCCGCGGCGGCTGGCTGTCCGGTGGATGTCATCAAATACGACAAAGTGGCCCGTGCTGAGGCCCCGGCCGCCGTGGCTCCTGCGGTCGATGCGGATATCGAAAATGCCGTGGATGCGGCGCTGGGTACCCAGGGTATTCCGCCGGCAGTAGTTGCTGAGGCAGCTGTTGTGGCAATGACTGAGGCGACCCCTGTCGTGGCGGTGGCCGCGGCCACTGTGGACCCCGCCCCAGCGCCTGCTCCGCAGGTAGTCCCCAGTTCCGTGACGCCACCGGCTGCGCCCGCCGTCGCGGTTGCAGAGGTGGCTTCCACTGCGGCCCCCGTGGCGAAGGCCAAACCTCGGATCACCAAGGTCTGGATTGAAGAGGGCTGTATCGTCTGCAACGCCTGTGAAGCCGACAGCCCCGAGGTTTTCCACGTCACCGAGACCACCTGCATGATCAAGCCCGGCGTGCGATTGGACGGCAATGAAACCGAGAACCGGGTGGAGAAGAATGGCCTCAAGCCCGAGGATGGCGAGCGTCTCATCGAGAGCATCATTCAAGCCGCCAAAGGCTGTCCAGTGGATGTCATCAAGTACGACGTGCTGGGCGATGCTCCAGAGGTGGAGGCCAAGCCCCATGGCGGCGAAATCGCCGCGGGACCCTATGTCTATGACTACAAGGCCGCCCCCAACCGCCAGGTGGTGATGCCCAAAACCGTCCCCCTGCCGAGCTTCTACACTTATACGGATGAGCAGAAGGCCGCGGCTTCGGCGGACGAGGCTAAATGGGTCAAGCAGCAAGCGGATTTTGAAACCGCCAAAGCCAAGGCTGAAGCCGAGGGCAAGGAGGCTCCCAAGCCTCCAGTGAAGCCGGTGCCCAAGAAAAACGACACGGACCTGGAATTTCCGGCGCCCTTGGACGCCAAGGATCCAGACCTGCTCCACCTCATGGAAATACTGGATGGCAAGGTTTCCCAGGCCTTCGAGCAGGCGGGTGAATTGACGCTTCAAGTGCATCCCGATGGCCTGGTGGACGCCCTGATGCTATGCAAAGGCGACGCGGCCCTGCGCTACGAGATGCTCGCCGACCAGACCGCCACGCACTATCCGGCGGCCGAAGGATTCACGTTCTCCGTGGTGTACCACCTGACCTCCATCAGCCGCCGCAAGCGCCTGCGCATCCGAGTGCTGTTGAAGGAAGGCCAGGACCTGGATAGCGCCGTTCCGTTCTACCCATCGGCCAACTGGATGGAGCGCGAGATCTTCGATATGTTCGGCATCCGCTTTAAAGGCCACCCTGATCTGACGCGCATTCTCTGCCCCGATGATTGGGAAGGCTTCCCGCTCCGCAAGGAATATCCGACCCTGGGCTGGGGACAGCGCGACATTGATTTCCGCGAGGATCGTTCCGGCGTGCTCATGCGCCTGGCCATGGAAAAGGCCGGGAACATGGGCATCAACCTTAAGATTCCGAAGGCTGAATGACATGATTCGAATCGCAGGAGCTCCTGGTGTTTAAAACCGAGGAAATGGAAATCAATCTGGGACCGCAGCATCCGTCCACCCACGGCGTGCTCAGGGTCAAACTCCACCTGGATGGCGAGACCGTCACGCGCTGCACGCCGATGATCGGCTACCTGCATCGGGGCGTGGAGAAGATCTGCGAAGACAAGACCTTTTTCCAGGGCCAAGTCTGGACGGACCGCACGGATTACGTGGCGGCCAT
Organism: Holophagaceae bacterium; assembly: GCA_025350765.1. Classification (GTDB taxonomy): domain Bacteria; phylum Acidobacteriota; class Holophagae; order Holophagales; family Holophagaceae; genus JANXPB01. The sequence goes on from JANXXC010000004.1 coordinate 1,868, forward strand.
CAGCAATAATCTCGGCTGGGCCGAGGGCGTTGAAAAACTCTTTGGCATCACGGTCCCCCGGCGCGCCCACTACATCCGCACGATGCTGACGGAACTCAATCGTCTGACCTCCCACCTGCTGTGGCTCGGCACCCACGCCCTGGACATCGGGGCCATGACTGTCTTCCTTTACGCTTTCCGCGAACGTGAGGAAATTCTCTCGATCTTCGAAGCCTTCTGCGGCGCGCGGCTCACCACCACGGCCTTCCGTATCGGCGGTCTGCGAGAGGACATTCCGCCGGGCTTCGAGAAACAGGTGCGCGCCTTCCAGGCGCGCTTCCTGGACTGCCTGGACGAATACGAAACCCTGCTGACGGAAAATCGCATCTGGAAGAAGCGCACCATCGGCGTGGCCCCGCTCAGCGTCGAGGACGCCATCGCCCTCGGCGTCACGGGCCCAGTGCTTCGAGCCGCGGGCCTGGACTACGACATCCGCAAGGCCTTCCCATACGCCGCCTACGCGGAACTGGAATTCGATGTGCCTACCCAAACCGCCGGAGACACCTACGCCCGGTACTTGGTGCGCTTGGAGGAAATGCGCCAGAGCCACCGCATCATCAACCAGTGCCTGGATGGCCTGCCCGAAGGCCCGGTGATGGCCAAGCTGCCCAAAGTGCTGCGCTCCGAGGTCAACGAGGTCTATCACGCCATCGAAGCTCCCAAGGGCGAACTGGGTTACTACTTCGTCGGTGAAAAAGGCAGCCAGAACCCCTATCGGATGCACATCCGGGCACCCTCCTTCATTAACCTGCAAGCCCTGCCCAAGATGACCGAAGGCCGCCTTTTGGCCGACGTGATCGCCGCCATCGGCACGCTGGATGTCGTGCTCGGCGAAGTAGACCGATAGGAATGACAATGACGCCCACCCTCACTCAATATCTGGTCATCTCCCTGCTCCAGATCCTGCTCATCATCTCCTTCGTGATGGCGCTGGTTCCGATGCTCACTTTCGCCGAGCGCAAGGTCATCGCCTATGTGCAGGTTCGTCTCGGCGCCACTCGCATCGCCGGGGGCCTGTGGGGCGCCCAGAGCGGCCGGACGCATCAGTCCCGCACTCTCACCGGCGGCATCAACGGGCTCATGTGGTACTTGGGCAAGGTGCCGGTGTTCTCCATCCTGCGAGGCCTTCCTATCTTTCTGGCGGACGGCATCAAGCTCGTCACCAAAGAGGACATCGTTCCCGCGTCGGCGGACAAGGCCGTCTTCGTTTTGTCTCCGGCCCTCGCGATGGTGGCCTCCTTCACCGTTTTCGCCGCCATCAGCTTCGCGCCAGGCGCCTTGTTCATCTTCCCGAAGGCGATGCCTTTCCTGGGGGGATTGCCCTTCAACGGGTTTCTCACGGACCTCAACGTGGGCCTGCTTTTCATCCTGGGCATTGCCTCCGTGAGCGTGTACGGCATCGTGCTGGGCGCCTGGGCCTCCAACTCCAAATACCCTCTGCTCGGCGGCCTCCGCAGCGCCGCCCAGATCGTCAGCTACGAAGTGCCCCTGACGCTGAGTCTCCTGGTGCCCGTAGTACTCACGGGTTCCCTGAACTTCAACGAGATGAGCGTCCGCATGGCTACCGATGCGCCGGCCAATGTGGTCGTTGGCATCCTCCGGGGGCTGCTGATGTTCGTGGGCTTTTTCGTCTACACCACCTGCGGATTCGCCGAAACGAATCGGACGCCCTTCGACTTGGCCGAAGCCGAAACAGAGCTGGTGGCGGGCTTCCACACGGAATACACGGGTATGAAATTCGGCTGGTTTTTCCTGGCGGAATATGCGGCGATGCTCACGGTCTCGGCGCTTGCCAGCGCCTTTTTCTTGGGCGGCCACTACCTGCTGCCCTTCGGCCTCCAGGGCATGGTCCACATCGGCGGCTGGATGGGTGAACCACACATCCTTTTCTTCCTTGGCAAGATCTTCTTCCTGCTCTTCGTGTTCCTCTGGATCCGGGCCACGCTGCCGCGCTACCGCTACGATCAGCTAATGAACGTGGGCTGGAAATTCCTGATCCCCTACACCCTGATCATGTTCGTCGTCGCGGCCTTGCTCCGCTACGCCGCTTGAGGTCCACCATGGCATCTTCGCTGCTTCGCACCCTGATCCCCTTCGACATCTACGGGGGCATGAAACTCACCGGAAAATATTTCGGCAAGGTCTTGATGCAGGCCAATCGCGGCATGAAGCGCACCCATATCGTCGTGGAGTACCCCGAAACGCCCGTGACCCTTCAGCCTCGCTACCGTGGCCGCCTTCAACTGATCAAGGATGAACAGGGCGAGATCAAATGCGTCTGCTGCCTCGCCTGCGAAAAGATTTGCCCGACCCAGGTCATCATCATTGACAAGGGCAAAAAGGAAGGCCGCAAAACGCCTTATCCCACCCGCTACGACTTTGAGATGGAGCGCTGCATCTTCTGCGAATTCTGCGTGGAGAGCTGTGGCTTCGATTCCATCATCCTGAACCATCAGTTCGAGCTGGCCACTTACAATCGCGAGGATTTCGCCCACGCGGTGGACGGCCAGTTCCAGAACATGTACGACATCACGCCCGTGGGCCACTACTCCGTGGCTGCTGAGGAATAATTTTTTTCGTATTGTCGCTTTTTCCTTTCAGGGTCCGCCATGGAACAA
>JANXXC010000022.1 GCA_025350765.1 Holophagaceae bacterium
GCGGAGCGCCGGACTTTGCTGGATGCGGTGTTCGCATCCAAACACCATTTCGACGCCGACAGCCTGCATCTGGCTGTACGGCGACGCGGCAATGAAATCTCCCGGGCCACGGTCTATCGGACCCTGGACCTGCTGGTGCAGTGCGGTCTCGTGCGGAAGCAGAGCCTGGGCGACCAGCACGCGCACTACGAGGCCGTGCATGGGGACGAGCACCACGATCACCTGATCTGCATGAACTGCAACCGCATCATCGAGTTCTTCAGGCCCGACCTGGAAGCCATGCAGGATGCCATCTGCGAGGAGTTCGAGTTCAAGGCACTGCACCACACCCTTCAGATCTTCGGCATCTGCAAAGCCTGCCATGGCAAAGCGGACGAGGCCGAGGTGATGCACCGCGTTGCGCAGATCCATACGTGAAAACAGCCATGAGCTATGAGCCAACAGCTCAAAGCCCATGGCTCTTAGCTCTTAGCCTATGTACACTCGGCCATGCCTAAACTCTCGTACAACGACATCCAACGCCTTCCCAAGACTGATCTGCACGTCCACTTGGACGGATCGCTCCGCATCCCCACCATTCTGGAACTGGCCGAAGAGCAGAAGGTGAAGTTGCCCGCGGACAGCGTGGACAAGTTGCGGCCCTTCGTGGAGGTCGGCGACGAATGCAAATCCCTGGTGGAATACCTGAAGGCCTTCGACGTCACGCTCTCGGTGATGCAGACCTATGAATCCCTGGTGCGCACGGCCTTTGAATTGGCCGAGGATGCCGCCAAGGAAAACGTCCGCTACATGGAAGTGCGCTATGCGCCCATCCTTCATCAGCAGAAGGGCTTGACGCTCCACAACATCGTCCAGGCGGTGCTGGAGGGACTGAAACTCGCCAGTAAGCAGTACAACATCCGAACCGGCGTCATCATCTGCGGCATTCGGCACATCAGCCCCGAGATGAGCAACAAGTTGGCGGATCTCACGGTGGCCTTCAAGAACAAGGGTGTGGTGGGGTTCGATCTGGCGGGCGCCGAAGAGAATTTTCCGGCGAAAAAATTCAAGGAAGCCTTCAGCCGCGTGCTGGCCAACAACATCAACTGCACGCTTCATGCGGGCGAAGCCTATGGCCCCGAGAGCATCCACCAGGCCATCCACCTGTGCGGCGCGCATCGCATCGGCCATGGCGTGCGGCTCATCGAGGACGGCGATCTGTTGAATTATGTTAACGACCATCGCATCCCCTTGGAGTGCTGCCCCCTTTCGAATGTGCAGACCAAGGCCGTCAAAAAAATTGAGGACCATCCCATCCGGCTTTTCTACGATCTGGGCCTGCGCGTCACGGTGAACACCGACAATCGCCTGATGACGAACACCACCGTCAGCAAGGAATTCCTGACCATCCACGAGAAGCTGGGATTCAGCCTCGATGAGATCAAAGAGATCATCATCATGGGCTTCAAGAGCGCTTTCCTGCCCTACGCCATCAAGCGCGCGATGTTGGCCGAAGTCGTGGAAGAACTGAAGAGTTTCAAACCCAAGAGCCTGGAGAGCAAGCGGGAGCACTTGTAAGCGGGCGAAACCCTCCAATTCAAGTATCCTTGGCAACCCAGAGGTGGCGGAGATGACCCAAAACTACACGGCAGTTCTCAAGCAGGAAGCCAATGAATGGATCGGGTGGATTGAGGAAATCCCAGGGGTGAACTGCCAGGAACCGACGCGTGAAGCGTTATTGGAAACCCTTCGCATCACCTTGTCCGAAGCCATCGAGTTCAATCGGGCCGAAGCTAAGAATGCGGCTGGCAAAGGGTTTGAAGAGAAGCTCATCGCCGTATGAAATTAAGAGAATTGCAACAGCATCTGCATGTTCACGGATGCGAGTTGCTCAGGGAGGGCGGTCGTCATTCCTGGTGGCACAACCCCCAGCTCGGACGGCGCAGCGCGGTTCCCCGGCACTCCGAGATTAACAATCATTTGGTCCGGAAAATCTGTCTGGACCTCAGTATTCCCAGCCCCGCCACAGGGAAATAAGATCGACGCCTGATAACCTAAAGGCCTGAGGTCTTCATGCTCGACCGCCTGCAAACTTTTCTTGAGCAGCACACCCGCATCCTGCTCACCACCCATGAAAACCCGGACGGGGATGGGGTTGGGGCTTGCCTTGGCCTTGCTCACTACCTCCGTTTTCTGGGCAAGGAACCCCGCATTGTGGTCTCGCCCGCCTTGCCCGGCAATTTGCGTTGGCTCGACACCGAGGGTTGGATCGAAACTTTTGATGCCACTGGAGCTCACGCTGAGCTGGCTTTATGGCCCGAGGCTTGGCTGCTCATTGACGCATCGGAACCCCATCGCTTGGGCACGATGCACTCGGTATTCGAAGCGACTAAGGCTCCGCGCGCCTGCCTTGACCATCACCTGAAAGAAGCTCCCCAGGGGTTTGAATTTGAATTCACAAATCCTGCGGCCACCGCCAGTGGCGAGCTGGTCTACGATCTCGCGGCACCCCGCATGGGCTTGCCCTTGCCCCCTTCCATGGCCGATGCGCTCTATGTTTCCCTGATCGCCGATACGGGCAATTTTAGGTTCTCCAATTCCACCGCGAAGGTGCATCGCATGGGCGCCCAGCTCATCGAGCAAGGCGTGCTTCCGGCCCGAGCCTACCAACAAATTTTTCTGCAGGACACGCCCTCCAAACTGAAACTGTGGGGCCGGGCCTTGGAGCGCATGAAGCTCCTGGGAGATGGGGCGTTCGGTTTTTTGGTCATCAGCGCGGCCGATATGCAAGCCTGTGGCGCGACGCATGAAGACCTGGATGAATTGGTGCAGCAACCCACCCGGTTGGCCACGGTTGAAGTGGCAGGCCTGCTTTACGAATCATCAGAAGGCCGCATCAAGCTTTCATTGCGCTCGAAAGAGGCGGTGGACGTGAATGCGGTCTGCAAGACCTTTGGGGGCGGAGGTCATCGACTGGCCTCTGGAGCCAAGCTGGACGGGCCTTTGGACGTCGCGCAGGCCCAGGTCGAGGCCGCAGTGCTGGCCCAGCTCGAAAAAGATCTGTCACGGGTATAGTCCCAAATTAATCGTATGTTTGAACACATTTATGGGATTGCACTGATCCCGCCTTTCAGGAATCCTAAAGACTCTGTGAGTCCTAGATGTCCAAAGAATGCAGCAACGCCCCCAAACTTGATCTCGTCCAAAAATTCGAGACAGAATCGGTGCCCTTCATTGCCAAGGCTGATCTGCCCTCGGTCTACGGCAAGTTCACGGTCTATGGATTTCTGGAAAAGGCCACGGGCAAGGAACATCTGGCGGTCGTTTCAGGCGACATTGACAGCCGCAAACGCATCAACGTGCGCATCCACAGCGAATGCCTCACGGGCGAGGTGCTGGGCAGCCTGAAATGCGATTGCCGGCTCCAACTGGAATCGGCGTTGCGCTACGTCAGCGAGCACGGCGGCATGGTGCTCTATCTGCGCCAAGAAGGCCGTGGCATCGGCCTGCCGGCCAAATTGCACGCCTACGCCTTGCAGGACCAGGGC
>JANXXC010000100.1 GCA_025350765.1 Holophagaceae bacterium
TCGGTCACGGCGTTGCCCGTGTGGAGTGTGGATTTGCGCTCGATGAGCAGGATCAGGCACTCTTCTTCGGCCACCGGATTGTGGCGAACGCCCTTGGGCACGACGAACAGTTCGCCTTCCGCGAGTTCGAGGGTGCTTTCTTCCATTTCGATGCGCAGGTTGCCCTTGAGCACTAGGAACAGTTCGTCCTCGCTGTCGTGGCTGTGCCAAGCCAAGGTGCCTTTGACCTTGGCGACTTTGACGTAGGCATCATCGACTTCCGCGAGGATGCGAGGCGACCAAAATTCGGTGAGGGAAGCCGCGATTTCCTTCGGCGATCTAGACATCGGAAATCCTTTCAATAGGGTTCAGGGTTTTCGAGACGGGCTTTATACGGAAGGGTTGCGGGGACCCGTAGGTCATGCGCCGCCACAGCCACTCCGTCGGTCCCATGCGGAAATGCGCGAGCCATAGGCTACTGCTCCAGACCTGCAAAGCGAAGAACGCGATCCCGCCTAAGATGCAGAGGTTCATGGGCACCATGCCGTAGAGTCCAAAACCATAGCCATTGAAGATCCATGTGCAGACCACGGATTGAAGCAGGTACTGGGTCAGGGCGGTCCTTCCCAAGGGTGCGAAAAGGCTTAAACAATTCCGCCACCAAGAGCGCTGGAGCAGCAGCAGAATTCCCGCAGCATAGCCCACGGTGAGCCCGGGCCGCGCGAAAAAGGCCGTCGCTTTAATGAGGATTCGTAGGGGCCGAAATGAAATACTCGCCACCCAGGCATGGAGTGATTCCTGAGGCAGCAGGTTGGACAGAATCCCCAAACAGAAGCAGACATAGAACAGGATGCGGAGCGTCCGTAGGTGTTTTTCCGGTGCCGAGAGGAACCCCTTCTTCCAGAAGTAAATGCCCAGGATGAAAAATGGCGTGAGGATGGGCAAACGATTCGAAAGCCGCACGGGCCCGAGCACGTGGATCATCTCCCAGCTTCGGAATTTCAGGGCCCCCAGCCAAGTGCCCGATCCGTAATACCGCAAACCCATGGTGTAGAACCAACCCGGTTGAGAGGCCTGATTGCCCAGCGACAGGAAGGGCGCCGCGATGAGCAGCGAGACCACCAGAAGTATGGGAATGCCCCACAGGACGCGGGACGCACGGACCTTTAGGAAGGGCAGCACCAAAAGACTGATGACCGCGTAATCCAGCAGGATGTCCACGTTCCAGAGCAGGAAACTGTGGGCGAGCCCCAACAGCGCCAAGGCTCCCACCCGGCGCAGGGCGAAAGGAAGGTAAGCGATACCTTTCCTCATGGCGCTTTCGTATTGGATGACGAGTCCCACGCCGAAGAGCATCCCCAAGAGCGCGGCTGCCCTGCTCTCCAGGAGCGTGCTGCGCAGGAAGGCCAGAGCCTGACCTCCCCAACCCATGGGGTAGGGCAACCCGGCCTCCAGGGCCCAATCCGAGCCGCTGAAGTCGCCGATATTCACTAGCAGCACACCCAAGAGGGCCAGCCCCCGGAGCACGTCCAACTGGAGCAGCCGATCTCCCGGAGCGATGGGCTGGAGTTCAATGGTGTCGGGCATCAAGGCTCCTCCAAGGGGTTGCTGGAAACCTGAAAAGATCTGGGATTTGAAAGGACCTGCACCGCAGGCACGGCTCCTTGTGAGGAACGCTCGAAAGGGCCTGATGCTAGGAGACCGGGTTAGCGCGAACGCTTGAATTCAGTGGCGCGCAAACTTACGCTCCATTTTCTATCGGTAGCTTTGTGGCAAGCCAACCACGGATCCCCGCTGACATCACTTTGACATTCTTGTAGCCCATCTTCTTGGCCCGGCGAGCCGCAAGGGGTGCCTTTCTGTACATGGAATTAGAGCAGTAAAACACCAGGCTGGATTTTGTGTCCGGCGGCAGGTCACTCTCGTTGTAGTTGGTAGGATCAAGGTTCAAGGCGTCCGGGACATGGGCCTTCTCCCAGCTCTGACGAGAATTGACGTCGAAGGTTGTCACCTGCTTGTCCTGCATCAATTGACGCAGCTCGTCGGGTGAGATGGTCCCTAGGCCCATGAGTCGAGCGACCATGTTTCTTACTCCTGTTTATTGGTAGTTAGATGCCATGCAGGACTTGCGTTGGCCCTCGGAGCGAAATAGGAGGGTGACCGAACAAAGCGCCCCAAAGATCGGAAGGAGCGTCTTGACCAGGCTCGGGTCGCGAAGCGTCACGATCAAACCTGCCATCAGGAAAGCGCCCCCCAATATCAGTGCAGCCCAAGATGGGCGGGATGACTTTCCCCTTAGCCGGGAGTCCCATACGTCAGCACTCACAACCGCGAGCGCCAGGAGCAAGGGTCCGGTCAGGACCCACCACCCGGATTTGGCGGCCAGCAACGCGATGAGTGTTGATAGGACGATTCCAGCTCCCACAAGCAAGCTGGGACCCAGGTCGAGCCAGTATTTCCGTGTCATATGGCGATCTCCTCGATTTAAGTGCGCCTAACGCGTCTTTGAAAGCTTCTTGTTCGGTTTGGGCGCAGGGACGCCCAGCAGCAGGGCCGCCATGCGTTTGGCCCGGAAGGCCGGGACTTCGGTGCCTTCGCGCACCGCCGATACCACGGCGCCATCGAAAAGCAGGAGCAGATCGGACGCATGTTCCTCGCTCAATCCCGCTTCTCGCAGCAGCCGCGCCAGGTAGTCCTGGAAGCGCGTCTTGTGTTCAGCGGCGGCTTGATGGGCCGCGTCTTCGGGATCCGCCATTTCCGCCATGGTGTTGATGAATCCGCAGCCCCGATAACGCTCCGTAGCGAAGCGCAGGGCCAGCACGTCGAAAACCGCCAGGGGCCGATCTTTGGGGTTGGGGGCCAGACGATTCACTTCGAGCTCGAACCAGGCCCGCAGAACCTCGTCGCGCCGCAGGATGCAGGCCAGTACCAAGCCTTCCTTGGATTTGAAATGGCGGTAGAAGCTCATGCGCGCCACGTCTGCCTTCACGATGATGGCGTCCACGCCCACCGCTTGGATCCCCTTCTGATAGAAAAGCTGGGACGCCACCTCAAGAATCCGTTCGCGTACTTTGCTCAAGGTTTCGCCCTCCGTTCAATAAAGATATAGAACGATCAGTCTCATTTCAAGAGTAAATTCTCGAAACGACCTGGAACCCTGGCCGGCAACTGGTCTAGTTCCAACTTTCAAAAGCGGTCCTACCGGTGGCGCGTCTTGAACTTTAGATTTTTGGAAACGGGGCCTTGCCCTTCCATCCCTCTCATTCCGGAAATCCAGCGCACCTTCACTGGACAGACTCATCGAAAGGAAACGCCATGAACATCCATTCCCGCCTTGTGGCCCTCGCCGCCGCCTTCCTCTGCGCTGCCGCGCCGATAGCGGCGGGCGCCACGGGCACGCCCATCACCTCGGTCCCTTTCTCCATTTCCACCGCGGGGCGCTACTACCTGGCCAACGACCTCACGCTGCCCGCGGGATATTCCACCGCCATCACCATCAATGCCGACAGCGTCACCTTGGATCTCAACGACTGCCGCTTGAGCGCGAGCCCGGCCAACGGCCTAAATACCGCAGGGATCGGTGCCACGAATCACAAAAATATCACCATCGAGAACGGCGCCATCACCGGCTTCACCGATGGCGTCTCGATCGGGTCCACCTCCCCTTCGACCCATCCCAATCGCAACATCGTCATCCGGGATCTGACCATCGATGGGGCGGACCAGACCTATGCA
>JANXXC010000053.1 GCA_025350765.1 Holophagaceae bacterium
CGCCACCATGCGAGCGGTCCTGGGCCTGATTCTGGGACAGGGCGCGAGGCTCATCCTGATGGGCACGGGAATGGGTCTGGCCGCGGCGCGACTGATCGAGCGGCTCCTGTCCAGCCAACTTCCCCAGAGTCCCACCGGCGACCTGCCGACCTACGCCATGGTGACGGCCCTGCTCGGTACCACGGCGCTGCTGGCCTGCCTGGTTCCAGCCGCGCGCATCGCCCGCACGGATCCCATGACCGCGCTTAGGAACGAATAGGAACCCAACATGACCGCCCTGATTTCTGATCTGAAATTCGCCCTGCGGATGCTGGCCAAGGCGCCCCTCGTCACAGCGGTGGCGCTGCTTTCCTTGGGTCTCGGAATCGGCGCAAATGCCACGGTTTATGCGTGGCTGCGGGGCGCGGTGTTGCGGCCGGTGCCGGGCGTGAGCGCGCCGGATCGCCTGGTGGCGCTGGCCACCACGACCCAGGAAAAACAACCTGTTGATGTGTCGTATCCCGACTACCGCGACTTCGCCGAAGGCCAGCAACTCGCGGAATACGCTGCGTCCAGGGTCGTGACCGTGAGCCTTCGTACCGACGGCCTGCCAACGCGCTCTTGGGCCGAGGGTGTCACGGGGAATTTCTTTCGCGTGGGCGGGGTGAAACCTGCGCTGGGGCGACTGCTTGAACCCGGCGATGAGATTGAAGGCCAGCCCCTCATCGCGGTCCTGGGCCACGGATTCTGGACCCGGCGCATGGGCGCCGACGCAAGCGTCATCGGCCACAGCCTGCGCATCAATGGGTTGGATTGCCTCATCGTCGGCGTCACGTCCAAAGACTTCCAAGGGGCTCCGGAAGGCGGCTTGGCCATGGATGTTTTCGTGCCGTTGCGTCCTTTCTGGAAGGCCATGAGTTGGAGCACCGAGCAACGCACGACGCGCAATCTCAAAATATTCGGTCGCCTCAGCACCGGTGCAGGCTTGGCCCAAGCGAAGTCCGCGGCCCAAGCCATCGCGCAGGACCTGGGCACAAAATATCCCGACACCAATCGCGGCATGGGCGCCGACGTTATGGATCTCAGCCACGCGCCCTGGGGCGCACAAGGCGCGCTGCGCCCCGTGCTCTCGATCTTGCTGGGCGCCGTGGCGCTGATTCTCCTGTTGGCCTGCGCCAATGTCGCCAGCCTGCTGCTGACCCGTGCGGTATCCCGGCAACAGGAATTGGCCATTCGATCGGCGCTGGGCGCAAACCCTGGGCGATTGATGCGGCAACTGCTGACGGAAAGCCTGGTGCTGGGTCTCGCGGGCGGCGCCTTGGGCCTGCTGGTATCGGTGTGGACCACCGGCTTGCTCGTCCAGCTCATGCCGCCCACCGACAAGCCCCTCGCGCTGCATGCAGGTCTCGATTTTTCGGTGCTGATATTCACCCTCGGCGTCTCCATCGCGACGGGCCTTTTGCTGGGCTTATTGCCGATGCTTTTTAGCCGCTCAGATCGCACGGCGGATTGCCTGAAAGAAGGCGGCGCGCGAGCCACCGCGGGGCCCGCCGCCCGACGATGGCTCGGAACGATGGTGGTCGGTGAGATGGCGCTGGCCACGATGCTGCTCATCGGTGCGGGCCTGATGATCAAAAGCCTCGGCCAAGCCAGTCAGGTGAAACTCGGTTTCGATCCCAAAAATATTCTGCTCGCGGGGATGGAGTTGGACCCGAATACCTATGCTGGAGAGCGAGAACAAATCTTCGCCAAGACCGTGCTGGAAAAGGTACGCGCCATTCCGGGCGTAGAGAGCGCCGCCTTTTCCAATTTCGTGCCGCTGGGACTGGACGGCGGTTCCTGGGAGGACCTGGCCTTTCAGGGCTACACGCCCGCCCCCGCTGAATCCATGAAGCTCTGGAACAACGTCATCACACCGGGCTATTTCGAAACCCTTCACATGAATTTGCTCGAAGGCCGGGGCTTCGCGGAAACCGACACCTCGAAATCCGAGCCCGTGATTGTTCTGAATGAAGCCGCGGCGAAACGCTACTTCCCCCATGGCGCCTTAGGAAAACGCGTGAAGAATGGGGGCGATTGGCGCACGGTGGTGGGCATCGTAGCGACCTCAAAGGTGCATCGCCTTTCGGAAAACCCCGAGCCTTTCGTCTATTTCCCGGTTTCGCAGTGGTGTCGCACGGGTTTGGCGCTCCACGTCCGCTCAACTGAAAATTCCGCTGGCCTGGTGTCCTCCATTCGCGGCGCCGTGGCCTCTGTGGACCCGGATCTTCCCTTGGTGATTATGCCCATGGAAAGTTACCTGGAAGCCGCGACCATGCTGCTTCGCTTGGCCGCGAGCCTGCTGGGATTTTTGGGGATTCTGGCGCTAGGATTGGCCTCGCTGGGAATATTTGCGGTGATGAGTTTCTCCGTGGCCCAGCGTCAACAGGAAATGGGTGTTCGCTTAGCGTTGGGTGCGCAACCGATGCAGGTGCTTTCACTGGTGCTGAAGCACGGCATGAGCCTCGCGATTTGGGGCGCCCTCATCGGCCTTCTGCTCATGGCCGGAATGTCCCGCGCGCTCGCGCCGCTGCTACTCCAAGTGAGCCCCACGGATCCTGCCTTGCTGACCCTGGTGCCCCTTCTGCTCCTGTCCGTGGCCTTCGCCGCCTGTGCCGTTCCGGCCCTCCGCGCGGCGCGCATGGACCCCTTGTCGGCCTTGCGACAGTCCTGAGGAGTTTTCATGAACACCTTCTTCGTTGATCTCCGCCACGCCCTTCGTAGCCTCATGAACTCGCCGGGCTTCACCCTTACGGCGGTGCTGACCTTGGCCCTGGGCATCGGCGCCAACACAGCGATCTTCAGCCTGGTGGACCGCGTGATGCTGCGGCCCCTGCCCTTTCCTGAGTCCCAACGCCTGATGGCGGTCACCGCGACGAATATCCGAGAAACCGAAACCCGCGATAATTTGTCGCCGCCGGATTTTATGGATTGGCAGCGGGAATCCACGCAATTCAGCGGACTCGCTGCGCTGCGAAATACATCCATGAACCTCACGGGGGATGGAGAGCCCGAGCTGGTTCGGGTGGGTCGGGTATCGGGGAATTTCTTTGATGTCCTTCAAGTGCAGCCTATGCTTGGCCGCAGATTTCAAGCCGATGAAGATCGCGCTGAAGGCCCCATGGCAGTGGTGTTGAGCCACGGGCTTTGGGAACGGCGCTTCGAGCACGATGCCACTCTAGTGGGGCGCAGCATACGCCTGGACGGAGTGGACCGTCAGGTGGTTGGCGTACTGCCCAAGGATTTTGAGTTCGCCCATAAAATAAAAAATTCCGATGTCTTCGTGCCCATGGGTTTTTCAAAAGAGGAACTGGCCGATCGCGGCAGTCATTTTTTATCCGCCGTAGGCCGCCTGAAACCCGGTGCCACTCAAGGTTCCGCAGCGAAAGAGTTAAAGGCCATCGCCGCGCGCTTGGAAAAGGCCTACCCCGACTCCAACACGAACTTCACCGCGAAGGTGCTGCCTCTGAAGGATCAAATCACTCGAAATTTTAGGGGCACTCTTTTCCTGCTGCTGGCGGCGGTGGGATTCGTACTGCTCATTGCCTGCGCGAACGTGGCCAATCTTTTGCTCGCCCGAGGCACCAGCCGCGAACGCGAGATGGCGGTGCGCACAGCCCTGGGCGCGAATCGTCGGCGCCTGATGCAACAGCTTCTGACCGAAAGTCTTTTGCTGGGTTTACTGGGCGCGGCTGCTGGTCTCTTGCTGACTTCCCTGTGTCTCAACGGCCTGGGGAAGTTGCTCCCGATAGGTGGGCCCGCCACAGTCTCCTTTGATGGCCGAATGTTGGCCTTCACCTTCGCGCTCTCGTTGCTCACGGCATTAATTTTTGGTTCTTTTCCGGCCCTTCAGGCTTCCCAAATCTCCATCGGCGAGGGGCTAAAAGAAGGCTCCCGAGGCACCACGAATCCGGTCCAGCGCCGTCTGCGCGGGGCTCTGGTGGCATCTGAAGTGGCACTGGCCACGGTCTTGCTCGTTGGCGCGGGGCTCATGGTCCACAGCCTTTGGCACCTTCAACATGTACATCCCGGATTTCAGGAAAAGGGCGTCCTCACCGCCCTTCTGAGACTGCCCAAGGCCAAGTATCCTGATGCCGCCTCGCAGCAAGTTTTCACTGCGCGGCTTCAAACTCGCATTGAAGCCATCCCCGGCGTCACCTTTGCCGCCGCCACAGACACCTTGCCCCTGGGCGGGTCAACACGCTCAAGTTCCTACGACATCCAAGGGGTGGCCTCGGCAGAAGAAAGCCTGAGTGCCATCAACCACCGCGTTACGCCAGGTTATTTCACGGCTATGGGCATCCCCATTTTGCGAGGCCGTGATTTCCAGGCCACTGAGAGCCACGCCATGATCATCAGCGATCGTTTTGCCAAGCAGCATTGGGGCGCCAAAGACCCGCTGGGCGCAAGCATTTCCATGGATGGTCCTCAGGGCCCGTGGCATCAAGTCGTCGGCGTCGTGGGGGACGTCCGCCACGAAGGCTTGGGGCATGAGCCCGAGCCGGAGTTCTACCGCTCAATGCTCGATCCCGAACCCGGCGCAGACAAGACGGCGGCTACAGTGCTGGTGGTCAAGGGACAACGGGACCCCCTCGGCTATCAAGCCGCGATCAAATCTGCCTTGAAGGAACTGGACCCGGATCTGCCCCTCTACCGCATCCAATCTCTGAGCCAGATCATGATTCAGGATCGCGCCGATCCCCAAGCGCGGGTGGCCCTCTTCGGGGCCTTCGCCGCCATCGCGCTTCTGCTGGCTTCCATCGGTATTTACGGCGTCACCAGTTTTCTCGTGGCGCAGCGCGCCCGGGAGATCGGCATCCGCATGGCGCTGGGGGCTCAAGTGCAGGACGTGCTCCGCCTCGTAATGGCCCAGGGCTTTCGCATGGTGGGCCTTGGCATGGCTGCAGGCTTGTTGTGTACATTGGCGCTCGGGCGCCTGCTGCAAAGCCAGCTCACGGGCATGAAGCCGTTGGATCCCATCACCTACGGGGCGGTGGTATTGCTGCTGTCCGCCATCGCCCTGCTGGCCTGCCTGCTCCCCGCGTTAAAGGCCACGAAAGTGGATCCGATGATCGCGTTGCGGAGCGAATGACGGACAATGCCTCTATGCAAGCAGGGAATTCCACTCGCGATCTGAACGCCAAATTGCCTCGAATTTTGGTGGCCGATGATCAATCGGATATCCGCGAAGCTCTGCGTCTGTTGCTCAAGGGCGAAGGCTTTAAGGTCGAGACCGCGGGCACCGTGAATGCAGCACTGGCATCCATTGACACGGACCCACCGGACCTTCTCCTCATGGATTTGAACTATTCGAGGGACACCACCAGCGGGCGCGAAGGCATGGATTTGCTTGCAAGAATTCAGGCCATGGACGCCACGCTCCCCGTGGTGGTGATGACGGGTTTCGGCAGCATCGAGCTAGCGGTGGAAGCCATGCGAAAGGGCGCGCGCGATTTCGTACAGAAGCCCTGGGACAACGCGCGGCTCTTGGCCACGGTGAAAACGCAGTTGGAATTGGGCAGCGCCTTGAAACGGAGCCGCCGCTTGGAGGCGGAAAATCAGATTCTGCGTGGTGATGGCGCCCCGGAACTCATCGCCCTCTCCAAGGCCATGCAGCCCGTTCTGAAGCTGATCCGCAAGGTCGGACCCAGTGCTGCGAATGTCCTGATCCTCGGAGAAAACGGCACCGGGAAAAGTCTCGTGGCCAAGGTGCTGCACGCGGCCTCCACGCGCAAGGACGCACCACTCCTAACTCTCAACGCCGGCGGGCTTTCCGAAGGTGTGCTCGAAAGCGAGCTCTTCGGCCACGTGAAGGGCGCCTTCACCGATGCGCGTAGCGATCGCGCGGGCCGCTTTGAATTGGCGGATGGCGGCACACTATTCCTCGATGAGATCGCCAATGCGCCGCTCTCGCTCCAGGCCAAATTATTGCGGGTTCTGGAAACCGGCGAGTTCGAGCGGGTGGGTTCCAGCCGCACGCTGAGCGCCGATGTGCGCATCATTTCAGCCACCAACGGCGACCTGGATGCAGAAGTCAAGGCGGGAAGATTCCGCCAGGATTTGCGCTTCCGCCTCAACACCATTGAGATCCACTTGCCACCTTTGAGGGACCGCAAAGAAGACATCGAATCCCTCGCCATGCACTTTTTTTCGCAGCACGCAGCGCGCTATCGCAAAACCATTCGCGGCATTCCGGATGACGCGCTGCGAACCCTTGAACAACATTCTTGGCCCGGCAACGTGCGCGAATTGGACCACGCCATCGAAAGAGCGGTCCTCATGGCCGAAGGCGATGAACTTCTAGCGCGGGACTTCATGTTGAGCCCTAAGCCTGGCCGCAGCGAGAGCCTCGATGATCTCAGCTTGGACGACATGGAAGCCCTGCTCATCCGCAAAGCTCTGGCCAAACACGGCGGCGCCACCGCGGCGGCTGAAGCGCTGGGGCTCTCCCGCAGTGCGCTGTATCGGCGTTTGCAGCGCCTGGGGATCACGGGATGACTGGCCCTTCTCACGAGCGGCGGCTCCAGCTCCTGGCGTTGGGGGCAGGCTTGCCGGGAATCTTGCTGGCGACCCTTCTCGCGTTGCAAAGCGGCGCCCATCGCTTCCAGTGGTTGCTATGGGTGGTCCTCGCGGGGGCCTTTCTCATCGCCACTACTGTCCATCTTCACCGCCGGGCCCTGCACCCGCTGCAGACGCTGGCCAATCTCCTCACCGCGCTGCGAGAAGGCGACTACTCGTTTCGCGCCAAAGAGAACCTGGAACATGACGCGTTGGGGGACGTTTATCGCGAGCTGAACACGCTCTCTGAGCTGCTCCAGCAACAGCGCATCGGGACGATGGAAGCCACGGCGCTGCTGCGTTCGGTGATGGAAGAAATTGATGTGGCCATCTTCGCCTTTGATGACCAGGACCGCT
>JANXXC010000060.1 GCA_025350765.1 Holophagaceae bacterium
GCGGAGCATTTTAGGAGGCGACGGCGGATTCGCGCAGGTGGATACTCGCGACAACGCGACGGTCTACGCTGAATATCAGTTCGGCTCCATGTACCGCATCAACACCAAAACTAGTGATACGAAGCCGATTCAGCCGCGCCACAAACTCAAAGAAGCCCCCTACCGCTTCAATTGGATGACGCCGATTCTGTTGAGCCCCCACAGCGGCGACATCCTCTACACCGGTACTCAGCACGTCATGCGGAGCTTTGACCACGGGAATAGCTGGAAGGAAATTAGTGGCGATCTCACCACGAATCCGAAATCCGGCAACGTGCCTTTTGGTACATTGACTTCGCTTGCGGAAAGTTCCCTGCGCTTCGGGTTGATCTACGCGGGCACCGATGATGGCCGTGCTTGGATGAGCCGTGATGGCGGCTTTGCGTGGAGCGAGATCAGCAAAGGACTGCCGGCGAATCGCTGGATCACGCGGTTGGAACCCAGCCATGCGGATGAAGGCACCGTCTACGCAACTCTCAGTGCTTATCGCGTGGATGAAAGCGCCGCCCATATTTTCAAATCCATTGATTACGGCGCCACCTGGGCGAGCATCAAGGGCAATCTTCCGAATGAAAATTTCAACGTCATCCGCGAGGATCCCGCCAACAAAAACCTGCTCTTTGCGGGCTCCGATTTTGGAGTCTACGCCAGCCAGGATGGCGGTGCGAATTGGCAATCCATCGGGGAAGGCATGCCGAACGTGCCCGTCCACGATCTCGTCATCCAAGGCAAGGCTCACGATCTTGTGGTGGGTACCCATGGCCGCAGCGCCTGGGTGGCGCCCATCGAAGCCCTGGAAAAATTGACCGCGGAAGTGGCGAAGGAACCCCTGCATCTTTTCGATGCGAAAAAGATTCAGGCCCAGCGCGGATGGAAACGCGACAAACCCACCTGGTGGCCTCGTACAGTGCCCAAGGGGCAATCATTCTGGTTCAGCGCGGCCAAGCCCGGCGCGGCGGAACTGCAGTTGCTGAACGAAAAGAAAGAAGCCGTCCGCACCTGGAAAGTAGACGCCACCACTGGCCTCAATCGCGTGGACTGGGACCTGATGGTGGATGCGAAAACCCTCAAGGATCTTCCCAGCGGTCGCCGACCTTTTGTGCTTCCTGGCAAGTACACCCTGAAGCTGGGCGCGGGCCCAGAGAAGCGCGAAACAGCCCTTCAAGTGGACGCGCCCAAGGAACCGGAACCCGGCAAGGACGATGGAGACGGCGAGGAACGGGAAGCGATCTGAGGCCTTGAGCTCCCAGCCTCAAAGCTCATCGCCCCACTTCAAAGGCTCTTCAGCGCCCGCAATTCGTTGGCGTTGAGGAAGCGCCAGGCGCCGGGCTTGAGCGCAGGGTCGATGATGGGGCCGTACTGGATGCGCTTCAGCTTGGACACGGGATGTCCCACGGCGGCGAACATCTTGCGGATCTGCTGATTCTTGCCTTCGGTGAGCGTCACGCGGAGCCAGGGGTTGTCGCCCTTTTCGGCGATCTCGATGCCGCAGGGCTTGAGCATCTGCCCACTCAAGCGGAAGCCTTCACGGAATTCCTTCAAGAGTTCCGGTTTGGGAGTGCGATGGACTTTCACTAAATAAACCTTTGGAATTTCGTGATCGGGTTTCATGAGCACTTGAGCCAATTCGCCATCGTTGGTGAGGAGCAACAGGCCTTCGGAATTGAAGTCCAGGCGGCCCACGGGGTAGACCCTTTGAGGAATGCCGTGCAACAGCGCCATGACCGTGGGGCGGCCTTCGTCATCCTTCACGGTGGTGATGTAGCCCTTGGGCTTGTTCATCAGGATGTAGACCGGCTGTTCTTTCTGGATGGGTTGAAAATCCACGGTGATTTCGTCGCGGCGCGGATCGGCCTTGGAGCCCAGCTCCGTCACCAGCTTGCCGTTGACGTGGATGTGGCCTTCGGTGATCAGCGCTTCGCTGGCGCGGCGCGACGCCACACCCGCCGCCGCCAGAATTTTTTGCAAGCGTTCAAGGGCCATTTGATTCTCCTCGGCGCCTCCCGGCGCGATTCGTTAAGTATCGCCGATTTTCGATTTATGGTGCGCATCTGCGGCGGGACCTATGACCCAGACCTTTTACCTCAACCCTCGAACCTCACCCGTTCAGGGCGTCTCATCCATGGTTTCCGTGAACCAAGGATGGTGGCGGTAGTCCTCTAACAGGACCCGGAACACCACTTTGAAGGTCACCATCAGTGGCACGGCGAAGAGCAGGCCCAGCAGGCCGAACCAGTGGCCGAATGCCACCAAGGCCAAGAGCACTTCCAGGGGATGGAGCTTGCTGGCGCGGCCCACCCAGACGGGCGTGAGATAGAGACCTTCCAAAGCCTGCACCGCCGCGAAGGTGAGGGCCACGGCGCCGAGCCGCCCGCCGCTGGCGCCCTGCAGCATCTCCAGCACCAGCGCGGGCACGAGGCCGACAAGGTAGGGCGAGTAGGGGATCACGTTGAAGAGCCCCGCCAGGGTTCCGAGAACCCACGCGTAGGGAACCCCGAGAATGGACAAGGCGATGCTTTGCAACAGCGCCATGGTGAAGGACACGGCCAACTGGCCACGGATGAAGCCACCCAGCCGCTCGTGGATCTCGGAAACCAGGCCCCTGGAGCGGCCCCGGAAACGCGGTGGCACCAAGGATTCCAGAGAGGCCAGCATCCGTGGCCCATCCAGCAGCAGGTGGTAGAGGATCAGGGGGACCAGGATCAAGGTGACCCCCGTCAGCACGAAGCCCAGCAGCCCCGATCCCGCTTGCAGCAAGCCTTTGAGCGTGGCGCCCGCATCAATGGAACCCACCGCGGCCCGAGCCTTTTCCATGAGCGCGGGATTAGCCCTGGCGATGGGATCCAGCTTCTTCATCAGCAGTTCCTGCCAATGGGGCAGGGACGAGACAAACCTCATGAGCTGGTCCAGCAGAAAGGGCAATGCTAGGGCGATGACCGCGGCCATTGATGCCAAAGAGGAGATCAGCAGGAAGACTACCGCGAGGCTGCGGCGTACGCGTAGCGCCAAGCGCTCCACGAGAGGCCCCAGCAGGTAGGCCAGTACCATGGCCACAAAGAAAGGCATCAGGGCCTGGCGCAGCAGCCACAGGGCCGCCAAAACACTCGCGCAGATGACCGTGAAGCGCAGCGGCAGGCCGCCCAATAGTTCCTCGAGCGCGTTGGGTGGGTGGGACTCGCCGCTCATGGTTCCACCGGTTCGTTTTGGCCGCGGAAATAGTAGTGGATGCCGCTGGCGAGCACGAAGGTAGCCATGGCGTAGAAGATCCATGGAAGGGCGAAACGGTGCCAGGGTTTGGGGCCCTGGGCATTGGCGAGCAGGCCCACCCCCAGGGCCACGATCTGGGCGCCGGTGGTGAATTTGCCTAGGATCGAGGGGCGGCGGTTCAGGGCGATGGGATGCACGAAGGAGAGGATCGCCAGGAAAGAGATGACCACGTCCCGGCTGATGGACAGGATGGCCACCCAGGCGGGAATGGGGAATCTCAAGTGGTCCTTGGGCAGGGCCATGAGAATGAAGGCGGTGGTCATCAGCAGCTTGTCCGCGGCCGGGTCCAGGAAGGCGCCCAGGGCCGAGCGCTGGTTGAAGCGTCGGGCGATCCAACCGTCCAGCAGATCCGTGAGACCCGCCGCCACAAAGAGCGCCAGGGCCTCCCAAAGGTGGTTGTACCAAATGGCGATGGCGAAGAAAGGAACCGCCAGAATCCGAAGCAGGGTGATGGCGTTCGGAAGGGTGATGGGGGTCATCGAAGATCCAGGATCCTGTTAACTGCGGTGACCGCCAGTGTATCCGGGGCCGCCGGGATAGCGGTTCAGGCAAAGCGTGGACCCAAAATTCAATGGACGTTCACCGGCCTGGATTGTGACCTCAGTCATGTTGCGACTGGGGGCAGCGGAGGTACACTGGTTCAGGCGGTGTTGAGACAATGACTCAAAATCAACTCGACGGGATGGCCCCCGAACCCAAATTTCTGAGCCAGCTCCTTCCTGGCGAGAGCGCCACGGTTTTGCAGTTGCAGGCCACGGGCGCCATCCGCCAACGGCTTCTGGAGATGGGATTCATCCGCGGCGCGACCTTGAAAGTCGAGAAACTAGCGCCCTTGGGCGATCCCATGGAACTGGTGTTGAAGGGCTACCACTTGAGTCTCCGGCGCGATGAGGGCGCCTGCATTCTGGTGGTCCCCATTGCGGCTACCGCCAACTCCTCCGTCGCCTAATCCATGACCTCGGTTCTAGCCCTCGCAGGGAATCCCAATTGCGGGAAGACGACCCTCTTCAACGCGCTGACCGGAGCGCGGCACCACGTGGCCAATTGGCCGGGTGTCACGGTGGAGCGGCGCAGCGGCTATATCGAGGTGAAGGGCCAGCAACTTGAAGTGGTGGATCTGCCGGGCACCTATTCTCTGGCCGCGCGAAGCGAGGATGAGCGAATCGCAGCCACCTTCCTGGCGGAAGGCCAGGTGGATCTCATCATCAACGTGCTGGACGCTTCGAATCTGGAGCGCAATCTCTACCTGACCACTCAGCTGCTGGAGCTGGGCAAGCCCATCGTCTTTGTGCTGAACATGATGGACGATGCGGAACGGCATGGCATCCAAATTGATATTCCGGCCTTAGAAACGTTGCTCGGGGGACCAGTGATCCCCACCATCGGCAATCGCTTGACGGGCACGGACGCCCTGAAGGCCGCGGTGATGGGCGTCCTGAAGGGGGCCGATCCCAAGGTCCGGGATTTCGAAGCCGAGACCGCGGGCCACGGTCCCATGGACTACGGCCACGATATCGAGGGCGAGATCGAAAAGCTGATGGCGCACACCCGCCGGGATGAGGATCTCACCCGGGCGGTGCGGCCCCGATGGCTGGCCTTGCAGCTTTTGGAAGGGGGGCCCGAGGCCCTGAAACTGGCCCAAGAGAGCCACGCGCGGGAGGCCATCACCGCCCAGCTGGACGAGAGCCGGAAATTCCTCCACTCCCACCTTGGGGAGGATGCGGCGACTTTGTTGGCGGAGCATCGCTACGGCTTTCTCCACGGTTTGATGCTAGAGGTGGTCACGCTGCCCCAAGCCCCGCCGGAGAGCCACACCTCCAAGCTGGATCGCCTGCTGACCCATCGTTACCTGGGCATCCCGCTCTTCCTGGTGGTGATGGTGGCCATCTACACCCTTTCATTCGTGCTCGGCAAATATCCGCAGGACTGGATCGACGCTGGATTCAAGGGCCTGGCGGCCTTTCTCGCCGCGAAGCTGCCCGCCGGGGAACTGACGAGCCTGCTGACGGACGGCATCATTCCTGGCGTCTCCGCGGTCATCGTGTTTCTTCCGGTGATCATGGTGCTGATGGGCTGCATCAGTTTTTTGGAGGACACGGGCTACATGGCGCGTGCGGCCTTCATCATGGATCGCGCCATGCACCTGATGGGCCTTCATGGGAAAAGCTTCATCCCGTTGCTTATGGGATCGGGCTGCAACGTGCCGGCCATTCAGGCCACCCGAACCATTGAAAGCAAGCAGGACCGGCTCATCACGATCCTGGTGACGCCTCTGATTTCCTGCTCGGCGCGACTTCAGGTCTATATCGTGATCGCGGGCACTTTCTTCAAACCCTTCGGCGCGGCCCTGGCGATCCTGGCCATGCATTTCCTGGGATTCGGTCTCGCCATGCTCATGGGCCGATTGCTTCGGAGCACGCTGTTCTCGGGCCCTTCGGCGCCCTTCGTGATGGAGCTGCCGCCTTACCGGATGCCGGTGCTGAAGGCCACCACCATCCACATGTGGGACAAGGCCCAAGTCTTTCTAACCCGAGCCGGCACGACGATTTTCGCGGGTGCCACCTTGGTGTGGTTCCTGTCCCGCTACCCCGGCATCGCCAACACGGGATGGAACCAGGAGTACCAACAACAGCGAGTGGCTGTGCTCGCCCTGCACGTATCGCAATCCGAAAAGGATGAACAATTGAAGAATCTCGACCTAGCCCGGGAAAGTCGCATCGTGAACCACAGTCTTGCGGCGGCGCTGGGCAAGAAGGTCGAACCATTCTTGAGGCCGATCCTGGATCCCGACCATAAGCGCACTGAAGCCTGGAAGGATGTCATCGCCCTTACCGCCGGCTTCGTGGCGAAAGAGATCGTCGTGAGCACCATGGCGGTCATCCATCAGGCCAGCGAGGCGCCTAAGGCCGGCGAACGCTTGAGCCCACTGCAAGTGGCCCTTCGGGACAAGACGGGCCTCACGCCGCTGACGGCCCTCGCCTTCATGGTCTTTACGCTCATCTACACGCCCTGCCTTGGCACCGTGGCCATGATCCGACGAGAAGCCGGAAGCTGGGGTTGGGCGGGCTTCTCGGTGGCCTACGGCCTGGTATTGGGCTGGCTGCTGGCTTGGGGAACCGTGGTCTTCGGGCGCATGATGGGATTCGTATGAACTGGCAATTACTCATCGTCCTGATCCTCGTGGCGCTCGCCGCGCTCTACTTCGGCCGAGGCTTCGTGATGGGCCTACTGGGCCAAGGCGGCTGCGGCGGAGCCACTAGCGGCGGGGGCTGCTCCAATTGCGGCGAGGGTGGCTGCACCCTTACCAAGCTGGAAGCCCTCAAACGCGAATGGGAAGCCAAAAAACAGGGATGAGGGGCGAGGTCTGAGGTTCGAGGGTCAATAGGGTGGGGGCCAACGGCCGCATCCACTAGTGCGCCGAAGGCGCGTACCGCGTACCTCGTACCTCGAACCTCAGGTCTTCACTCCGATTTCAGCTCGCCGGTATCGATCATGGCCTGGATGGTGCGCTGAAGTTCTTCTTCACCGATGACCCCGTGGCGTTGAAGAACCTTGACCAAACCTAGAAGGAGATGGCGTGTACCGTAGGCGTCGGCCTTCTTGGCGGCCGAAGTCGAGGCATTCCGGGCGTGGATGATGAGCGTGCCATCCGCCAGGGGCACCGATTCGGACTGGCGGGGGCCGGAGGTCGGAACCTGCGTGATGTCCACCTCTGGGGGAATTCCGAAAGCGTCGAAGGGATCCGGGGGTGAAAAGACGCCCAACGGCTCCTCCGCCTGGATATGGCGGGCTTCCGGGATGTCATCGAAGAAGGGATCCCGGCCAAAGGAGCCGGTTTGGTTGGATTTGTTGGGTTCGCGGGAAGGCGTGAACTGAAGGGATGGCAGATCAAAGCTGACAGGGAGCGCATCTTCGGTGGAGAAGGATCGCCCCACTTCGAAGGTGGTTTCCGCCACAGGATCCGACTTCCGGTATTGCTCGGCGATGGCCGCCCTCAACATGCTGTGGGAGGCCACCAGCGGCTCGATTCCGAGGCCTGAGGCAAAGCGCGCGCTGTCGATGGCATTGAGATCCGAGGGATCCGCCATGGCCAGCACCAATGATTTCGGTTCCTTGAAGGAGATGGGAAGGATGGTCAGCTGTTCCGCCATCCGCTGGGGGATCCGTTTGAGAACATCGGGCGGGATGTTTTCCAGGGCCTTGGCCTCCAGCCGAGGGACGCCGGTTTGCTGGGCCAGAAAATTCATCAGCATGTCTTCGGTGATGAAGCCCAGGGAAACCAGGTTGCTGCCCATGCGGCCGCCGTGGAATCGCTGATGCCTCAACGTCTCTGACAACTGGGCTGGCGTGATGAGGCCGGCCTCGACGAGCATTTCACCCAGTTTTTTGGTCGGGGCCAACACGTTGGAGCTGCCTTTCTAGGTTTGGTGCCACAAGATAACCTCTTAGTGGGGGAATGCGCCAGCATGGATGCATCAAGCCTGGAAAAGCCTGATCACGGGTAGGGCGCTACCGGATTTTTCAGAGGGCGGGAAGATTCCCATGGCCTACAATGAAAGGTTTGGTTGGGACGGCATATGAAGTTCCATATTCAGACCTGGGGATGTCAGAACGGAGCCCCCTCCAAGCGCGCAAAGCGCGATTGGGAGCACGCAGCGCGTGCGATCGGTGGGACGGGGCCTCATCCGCAAGCGCGTAGCGCGAGCGGGAGCGGGAGCGGGAGCGCAGGACTAAATGTCCTGTGCGATATGGGGGTAGTCCCGGCTTCATCGACATCCCCAGGAGCGAGGGCGACACGATGAAGTTCCATATCCAAACCTGGGGATGTCAGAACGGGGCCCCCTCCAAGAGCGCAAAGCGCGATTGGGAGCACGCAGCGCGTGCGATCGGGGGGTGGTCGGCTTCATCGACATCCCCAGGAGCGAGGGCGACACGATGAAGTTCCATATCCAAACCTGGGGATGTCAGATGAACGACCACGACGGCGAGCGGCTGTCGGGATTGCTCATCAAGGAAGGCTTTACCCAGGCCACCACCGCTGAAGACGCGGACCTGGTGCTGCTCAACACCTGCTCCATCCGGGAGAAGGCGGTGCACAAGGTCTATTCAGAGCTGGGCCGCCTGCGGGAAGACAAAAACAAACGGGACATTCTCATCGGCGTCACGGGTTGCCTGGCGCAGCAGGAGCAGGCGGCCCTCTTCAAGCGGGCGCCCCATATCGATTTCGTTTTGGGCACCATGGCCATCAAGCAGCTACCCCGCCTGGTGGAGGAGGCCAAAGCCGGCAAGAAACGCGTCATCGACACGGGCGAATATCCCGACAACCATCTGTTCCCGCCGGAAGTCGCGCGCCGCCGCAGCACGGCCAAAGCCCTGGTCACCATCATCGAAGGCTGCAACCACGCTTGCACCTATTGCATCGTCCCCACCACCCGTGGCGTGGAACGCAATCGCCCTTGGCAAGACATCGTCTCCGAGGTGCGAGGCTTAGTGGAAAGCGGCTATCGCGAAGTGGAACTCCTGGGCCAGAACGTCAATTCCTTCAATGGCGGATGCAGCTTCGCGGAGTTGCTGGAGCGGGTTTCCGAGGTGGAAGGGCTGGAGTGGCTGCGCTTCACCACTAGTCATCCCATGAATTTCACAAAAGAGCTGGCGAAGGTCATCGTCACCAATCCGAAAGTCGCGCCCTTCCTTCATCTGCCGGTGCAGAGCGGCTCCAACACGGTGCTGCGGCGCATGCTGCGCGAATACACGGTGGAAGAGTATCTGGAGCGCCTGGGTTATCTCGGCGAAGGCCGGGCGGGACTTGGCCTCAGCACGGATTTCATCGTGGGATTCCCCGGTGAATCCAATGAGGATTTCGAAGCGACGATGCGGCTGTTGGAGACCGTGCAATACGATTCTTCCTTCAGTTTCATCTATAGCCCGCGACCCGGCACGGCGGCGCTGCGGCTCAAGGACGACATTCCACCCGCGGTCAAGACCGAGAGGCTGCAACGGCTCCAGAAACGCCAGACCGAGTTGGCCAAGGTCAGCAATCTGCGGTTCGTAGGCAGTACCGTGAAAGCTCGTGTCGAAAGCCCGGGCCCTACGGAGGCGGGCTACTGGATGGCTCGCACCGGCGACTGGAAAGTGGTGCATCTCCATGTGGGGTCGGGCAGGGTTCTGCCTTTCGGGGAACTGGTGGATGTGTCTGTCACCATGGCGGGTCCCCATTTTCTGGGCGCCGAAATCGCTTAGGGGCCGTGCCAAAACAACCTGTACAGTTCAGGTTGTTTTGCTACGGCTCCTTATGCCGGGGCACCATTTGAAGGATTAAATTATTTTGTGGCAACGGCATAACGGGCCAATAGGTTTGTTGGAGAGAAAAGGCTTCGGCTCCGTTAAGATGCGGGAATACCCTGCCTAGGCATCCATGTCAATTCCTCTCCAATCAATGCTGCCGCGCCTCCTAAAGGCGACGGCAGCTTTGATTCTTCTGAGCCTCCCGGGCAGGTCGGCGGAAGGCCCGCCCCCGGGCCGGTTTTCCTTTAGGGCCTATAACGGAAATCAGGGCCTGGCGAGCCTGACCATCACGCAGTTGAGCCAGGACCGTCAGGGCTTCCTGTGGGTGGGCACCGAAGATGGCCTTTACCGTTACGACGGCAGCCGATTTCAGGCCTTTTCATTGAAAGAGGGGTTGCCGTCCAGCCAAATCACGGCCATCCACGAGGATCCCCAAGGAGCCATCTGGGTCGGTACTTTTGGCGGCCTAGCCCGCTGGAATGGCCAAGCTTTCGACACGGTACCCCGGGTTGAGGATGTCCAGGGGCTCGCCACCGCGCCGGGCGGGGCGCTGTGGGTGGCCACCACGCAAGGGCCGCTCATCCTCGCCGGGGCCGCCCTTCGCCCTTGCCAGGGGTGGCCCGGCGGCGAGGCATCGGCCCTATACGCGAAGGCCTCGGGCGGCGCCGTATGGGCGGCGCGCTGGACCACCGAGAAGGGTCGGCCTCTGGCCCAGATCCTGAGGTGGACGGACGGAACTTGGAGGGGCTTCGCCATGCCCGCCAACTTCGGACAGGAGCGGATCGACGCCGTGTTGGCCGATTGGCAAGGCCGCATCTGGGCCCGCAGCGCGCGGCATCTTTGGGTTCTGCCCAGCGGGGGGGACCGCTTCGAGGAACCCAATCCCGGCCTGCCAACCATCCGGGCTCGTGGCTACTTGGCGCCCAGCAGGGACGGCGGGATTTGGGTCACCACGGACCAGGGCATTGATCACGTCTATGGGGACACCTGGATACACGTTGGCGTGTCCCAAGGCCTTCCGACCTCGTGGTCCCGAACCATGCTGGAGGACCGCGAAGGCAACCTCTGGTTTTCGAGTCTTGGCCTCTACCGGCTCATCGGGTTGGGGGCTTGGCAAAGCTACACCTCGAAAGAGGGCCTCCCCAGCGAGATGGTTTGGACGATCCTGCGGGACCGGGAAGGCCAACTATGGGCGGGCACGGATCAGGGCCTGGCGAAGGCCACCGAAAAGGGTTGGGTGGTCGTTCCCGGCAGCGCCAAGAACGCCATCCGCAGCCTGGTGGAAGACCGTGAAGGCAACCTCTACATGGCGGGCACCCCCACCGAAATCCTGAGCTTCAATCCTCGGACAAAAGCGCTTCTGCGGCTAGGCGCTGCGGCGGGGCTCTCGGGGAAACGAATTCTCCGATTATCGATGGGTGCCGATGGCGCGCTCTGGGTGGCCACCGAAGGCGCGGGGCTCTTGAAAGGGAACCGGGAAGGTGGATCCTGGCGCTTTCGGCCGGAGTCCTTGCCGGGCGGAGACCCTCAGGAATACGTGAGCGATCTCTTTCAGGACGCTCAGGGCCGGGTCTACGTCGCGGCCGCCAAAGGCCTGGCGATAAGGGTTGGGGGAAGGTGGCGGCGGATTACAACTCAAGACGGCCTTCGCCGGAATCACGTGGCCTACGTCAGCGGAAGGCGGGATGGCAGCCTGCTTCTGGCCTATTTCGAGCCCATGGGGATCACCCGAGCCAGGCTCGACGGCGAGACTTTCCGGGTCCTGGGCCACCTAGACAGCACCCATGCCCTGGCCTCCGATAGGGTCAATTCCATGGGGGAGGATGGCTCGGGCCGGATCTGGGTCGGCACGGCCCGAGGCGTGGACATCCTCAGCGGTGGCGGCACGGACCACCTCGGTGTGCAGGATGGACTCGTCGGCGAAGACTGCAGCGCCCAGGCCTTTCACGCGGATGCGGACGGGGGCGTGTGGATCGGCACCAGCGCAGGGATCGGGCACTTCCTTCCGAAAGGCGGACAGGCCTACACCGCCCCACCGCCCACGGTGATCCTGGGGTTCACCCTTGGCGCAACGACCTTCGGCGAGGCCTATCCATCGCGGCTTCGTGTGGACAAGCAACACAACGTCTTCGAGGCGCGCTTTGCGGGATTGAGCTTCGCGAGGGAGGGCGCGGTTCAGCACGAGGTGCGCTTGGTGGGTCTGGAAAACGAATGGCACATCACGGACACCAAGGCCGTTCGCTACCCATCGTTGCCGAAGGGCGGCTACCTTTTCGAGGTGCGGTCCCGAGTGGGTTCGGGACCTTGGGGAGAGGTCCAACAAAGACGGTTTCAAGTGCTTCCGGCCTGGTGGGAGACCTGGACTTTCAGGGTTCTGGCCTTCTTGGTCGCCTCTGGCCTGATCGTGTGGGCTTTCCGCCGTTACGCTCGAGCGGAAGAATCGCAACGGGTCGCCCTGGAGTCCTTGGTGGCTGAGCGCACCAAGGAGCTGGAGATCGCCAATCGGGCCTTGCAGGATCAGACCATTACCGATCCGTTGACGGGCTTAAGAAACCGCCGATTTCTCCAATTCCAAATGCCCGAAGACGCGGCTCAGGCCCAGCGCCGCCATCGACTACTCACCATCAGCCGCGGGGAGCGGCTGGACTTGAACATCGACATGGTGTTCGTGATGGTGGACATTGATCACTTCAAGGAGGTCAACGATCTCTTTGGCCACGCCGCGGGGGATCGCGTGCTACACCAGGTCGCCGATTCCTTGCTGGCTTGCATTCGGGACACGGATGCCGCCGTGCGGTGGGGTGGCGAGGAATTCCTGGTGGTGGCCCGGGACACCAGCCGGCGGGAATGTACGATCCTCGTGGAGCGGATCCGCTCGGCCATCGCCCTCCATCCCTTCGATATCGGAGAGGGGCGCACGCTTCACCGCACCTGCTCCGTCGGCTTTACTTGTTTCCCCTTCATCCCCGAAGAGCCCGGGCGGCTGGACTGGGAGCGGGTGGTGGAGATCGCGGATCAATGCCTCTATGCCGCTAAACACGGCGGACGGGACGCCTGGGTGGGCGTCTATCCCAGCGATGATGCGTCCGCGGACCACCTGATCGAGGTCTTGGCCACCGAGGGCCTGTGCCCCGCATGGAGGATTTCACCTGGAGGCTGCCA
>JANXXC010000076.1 GCA_025350765.1 Holophagaceae bacterium
GCCGTCTAACAGGGCATTCAGCAGGGAGGACTTGCCCACGCCGTTGCGGCCCATGATGGCCACCTTCTCGCCCCGCAATACCGTGGCCGAGAAACCTTTGATGACTTCCACGCCGTCATAGCCCTTCTTCACATGCTCGAATTCGAGGGTGTGTTTGCCACTGGGACGCTTCTGGTCGAACTTGATGAAGGGGCGTTGGATGTTGGACCTGGAAAGTTCACTGGGCGCTAGGCGCTCCACTTCCTTGCGCCGGCTGTTCACCTGGCTGGAGCGCGTGCCCGCCGCGAAACGCGCGATGAACTCGTTGAGCTGCGCGACTTTCTTCTCACGCTGGTCGTTGTCCGACTCGATGCGGGAACGCACCTGGGTCTTGGCCATCACCATGTCATCGTAGCCGCCGGTGTACTGGATGATGGTCTGGTAGTCGATGTCGGCGATGTGGGTGCAGACCGCGTTGAGGAAGTGCCGGTCGTGGGAGATCACTAGAACCGTCCCGTCGTAGTTACAGAGGAATTCCTTCAGCCAATGGATGGATTCGAGATCCAGGTGGTTGGTGGGCTCGTCGAGCAGCAGGGCTTGGGGATGGCCGAACAAAGCTTGGGCCAGCAGCACGCGAACCTTCTGGCCGCCTTGCAACTCGCTCATTTTTCGCTCGTGCAGCGCCTCGGGGATGTCGAGACCATCGAGGAGGATGGCCGCGTCCGATTCGGCGGTGTATCCGTCCTCGTCGCCCACGATGCCCTCGAGCTCGCCCAGGCGCATGCCGTCTTCATCGGTCATCTCTTCCTTGGCGTAAATAAGATCGCGCTCTTCCAAGGCCTTCCAGAGGCTTTTGTTGCCCATGATCACCGTGTCGATGACGCGGTACTCGTCGAAAGCGAACTGGTCCTGGCGCAAGATGCCCATCTTACGTGGCCGCTGCACCAATCCGGTCTGCTGTTCCAGCTCCCCGGCGAGGATCTTCATGAATGTGGATTTGCCAGATCCGTTGGGGCCTGAGAGACCGTATCGGTTGCCCGGATTGAACGTGGTGTTCACGTTTTCGAACAGGATTTTCGCGCCGTAGCGCATGGTGACGTTTTGTACAGCGAGCATAGATTCCCCAAAGGCGGCCAGCGATTCCGGCCCCAACCCTCAAGATTAACGCGGGTGCAGCCCCTTCTGGAGCCTTTTATCACTTGAAGCTGCGAGTGCATCCGCCCAAGGCCTGAGATTTTTGCAATACTGGTCTATACCTTCCCGGCGTCTCACTGAACAGTTCCCAGGACTTTCGCATCCATGTCCCTTGATCCCGAAAAAGTTGGCCGCTATGAGGTCCAGTGCGTTCTCGGGCGCGGGGCCATGGGTGTGGTCTACCTGGCCCTGGATCCGCTGCTCAAGCGATCCGTGGCGGTCAAGACCATGCGCGACAACGGGGAAGATGTCTCCAACACTATGGAGCGGTTCAAGCGAGAAGCCGAGATCAGCGCGAAACTGAATCACCCGAACATCATCACGGTCTACGACGTGGGTGTGGACAACGAGATGGGGCCCTTCCTTGCGATGGAGTATGTCCAGGGCGCGAGCTTGGCTCATCTCATCAAGGAAAACCTTCCTATGGATGTGGGGCTGCGCTTGCTCTTGCAGGGCATGGCGGCGCTGCAGGCGGCTGAAGTGTCGGGCATCGTTCACCGGGACATCAAGCCTGAGAATATGTTGGTCAGCCTGGAAGGCCGGCTAAAGCTGATGGATTTCGGCATTGCTCGCGGCGACCAGTCGCGGTTGACCGCGGCGGGCATGGTCTTCGGCACGCCCTCCTACACCGCGCCGGAGCTTCTTGTGGGGGGTGAGCCTTCGCCGGCGACGGATCGCTACGGCTTCGCGGTGACTGCCTTCGAGGTCTTCACGGGCACCCTTCCCTACCAGGGCACCAGCGTGGGGACGACGCTCTATCGCATCGTGCATGAAGCTCCCAAGATGCCCCCCACCCTGCATCCTCACCTGCAGGAGGTCTTTCTCAGGGCCCTAGCCAAAGATCCAAACCAGCGCTACCACGACCTGCCCGGCTTCATGTGGGCCCTCATCAGCGCCGCGCCCATCGCCGTTGACCAGAAGGCCAAGCTCCTGGACAACCTG
Organism: Holophagaceae bacterium; assembly: GCA_025350765.1. Lineage (GTDB taxonomy): Bacteria > Acidobacteriota > Holophagae > Holophagales > Holophagaceae > JANXPB01. The sequence goes on from JANXXC010000076.1 coordinate 2,116, forward strand.
GACAACGACAAGAGCACCTCAGGGACCTTTAATTTCCCCCAGAGCCAACCCAGCAGTTCCCCCGGAGTCGCGATCCCGAAATCCGAGACCGATTCCCAGGCTCTCATCTCAACTATGCTAGCGGATTCCGGCGCCATGATTCCGCCCCCGCTCGAGCCCTATGGAACCCTGATCAGTCCAGCGGTTGAACCCATCGAAGAGCTGGGCGAACCCCTGCCCGAACCAAAAATCCCCACCGCCTCCGAAGTCCTGGCTCAAATGAATGCGACGGCGCGGGAAAATGAGGACCAGGGGAACGAGGATCTGACCCTTCCGGCGCTGGATATGCTGTCCACGCGCCCGGTCCAGAGGCCCACCCCGGAAACAGCCCCCGCGAAGCGTGGCCGTGGCCTGCTTTGGGCCTTCCTGGTGGTCCTGCTTCTAGGTGGGGGTGGGACCGCTGCCTACTTCTTTAAGAACGCCAAGATGCTTATCCGAAGCGTGGATATTCGTAGCGAGCCCGCGGGCGCCACGGTCTATCTGGAAGGGAAGAGCCTCGGTGAGACGCCCCTAGACCACGTGGAATTGAAGGACGGCGTCTCTTCACTCAGGGTGGAATTGGCCGGCTATGAGCCCAAGACTTACGAGATCAAGAAAGGTGATATATCAGTGAAGGTGGTGCTGGAATTGCCACCCCATACCGTCGCGGTGAACACGGATCCCCCTGGGGCGGAAGTCTTCCTCAACGGTAAGTCCATGGGAAAAGCGCCGATCCAAAATCTAGGCATCCCCAGCGAGGGCACCAACCGGATCCGCGTTACCCACGATGGCTATCTGCCCAGGGAGTTCGAGGTGGATCTCACCTTTCCGTTGCCGGATCCCATCCGCCTCACTCCACTGCCGAAGAGTCGGCACTAGGCCTAACAAGCCCAAAGCGAATTACATCGAAATAACTGGCCACGGATTCCCACCCGGGCCCGCGGCTTCCGAAGTGCCCGATAACAGGCAGCCCCAAATCCCGCGCGCGTTTTGCCACGGCCCAGGGAAGCTTGCCTTCGAGCGTAGAAGCATCTAGGCGGCCTTCGCCGGTAATGACCGCATCGCATCCCTGGCAGGCATCTTCGAAACGGAGCAGGTCCATCATTTTTTCAGCGCCATCCACCAGCTCAGCGCCGAGGCTAAGGAGCTTGGCCCCCAGCCCTCCCGCGGCGCCGGTGCGAGGTCCGGTCGGAAGTCCCAGGGCACGCAGGCGCTCGGTGAGGATGGGAAGGTCCTCGAGGGTGGCACCTTTCTGAATTCCAAACATTCGCGCGGCGTTTTCCAGATCGGTGCTCACATCGCAAAACACAAGAGTGGGGGGAAGGTTGAGCTCCGGCCAGTCGCGACCGCCATCCAGGGTGGCGCTGCCGCCGAGGCCGATCCAAAGGCCGGAAGCAGCTTGGAATTGCGCGATGACTTCACCCATCCCACGGCTGGAAGCCCGCATGGGATCACGCTCTGCGAGGCTCGTCAGGCCCGCGATGCCGATGACTTTGGCGCTTTCGATGGCGACCGTGCCATCGCGCAGCTCCAGCACGGGCACCGGCTTCATCCTTCCGAAAGGATCATGAGCTTCGGTCCATTTCAATTCACCTCCAAGGCGATGCCGCAGGCATTCCAAGAATCCATCACCGCCATCACTCAGCGGCAATAGGCGGTCCCCTGGGGCCGCCAATTTCAGGGCCGCTTCGAAAGGGCTAAAAGTCCCTTTGAAGGCGGTGGGGCAGATCAGCCTCACGGCCGGATCACGGCTTTCTTTCGGGTGCCCAGAGGCGCCCGCTCCAATTCCCGCAAAGCCCTCTTCCAGGCCGAGGCATCGAGATCCGTCCCGATGACCACGGCCACGGAATCCGCAGGAAGGCCCTTCTGCAGGGGCGGCAGGGGTGATACTTCAAGTCGTCCATCTGCCACCTGGAAGGCCCATCGGTCGCTGCCATCGTTCCGGACGGGCCAACCGTCAAAGGCGCATACGCCTTTGGCCCGCAGCAGTTCACCATCCTTCGGAGGGCACTGAAAGAGCTTTTCCAGGGCCGCGGGATCAATGGGGTGATCCCAGTGCAGCGTGAGGGAACGAGCCTCCGCGAAGCTTGGGCCTTCGGTTTTTACCCAGCCTTCGGGCAAGGGACGGAGATCCCCCTGCCAGGGATCCGGTGCTTCGGTGGGTGCCTCCCCCAGGCGGGTCTGAACCAGCGCAGTGCGCGGGAAGGCCCGCCGGATCTCACTTTCCCAGGCAAAGGCGAGCGAGGGATCCAGGTCGGTCTTGCTGATATAGACCAGGCTAGCGAGGGCAACCTGGCGGCGAAGCAGATCGCGGTGCTTCAGGTGATCCACGGGGCCCAGGCAGGAGACAACTGTGAGGCATCCCACCAGGCGGAGTCGGCCCCGCAACGATGGGTCAAGTTCTAGATCCAGCAGATCCGTGGGATCGGCCAACCCGGTGGTTTCCATCACCACCCGCTCGGGCCTCTGGCCCTCCGGCTGGTCACACCAGGTGGCGAGGGCCGCCACCACGTCATCGCGCAGACTGCAACAGACGCAGCCGTTGATGAGGTTTTCGAGTCCCGCCAATTCGGGCCTTTCGGCATTGACCAGCTTTTCATCTACGCTCACGGATCCGAATTCGTTGATAAGCACCGCCACGCGTCGGCGCCCTGCGATTTCGCGCTGGAGCAGGCGATTCATGGCCGTGGTCTTGCCAGCGCCCAAAGGACCCGTGACGATGAGGACTTCGATCATTCCTCCATGATGCATCCAACTGATCTCATCTATCTCGTCCTCGTGAGCCTCGTAGGGGCGGTGGCGAGAGCTCTGCGCGGCGTCTTGCCCGCAGGCTGGAGGATGCGGCTTGAAGCCACACCCCCAGATAACCTAAGGCCTGGTTGGATCTGGCTTCATGCCGTCAGCGTCGGCGAATTGCTGTTGGCCGAAGGCTTGGCTGAGAAATTGTTGGATGCCGGGCACCGGGTCCACATCAGCACTGGAACACCGGCGGGGCTGACCCTGCTCCAGGAACGCATTCCCCGCTGGGACCAGGGGCGGGGACTGCTGAGCGGCGGTGCCTTTCCTTTGGATGATCCGGCGGGACTGCGGCCCTTCATGTGTACCCCACCGGGGGCCTTCATCGCCTTGGAAACGGAGCTGTGGCCCAATTTATTGCGCCATTTCGAGTCCAGGGCCATCCCCCGCATCGTGGTGAACGGACGCCTTACTAGAAAGAGCAGCGGACGGGGCGGGCCGTGGCTCAGACGCGCCGCTGGACGGCTCAGCCTGGTAGCGGCGCGGGATCCGGAATCCGCCGAGGCATTTCGCCTGCTGGGTGCGCCCCATGTCGCGCTGGGCGGAAACCTAAAGGCTGATCTGCCCCCACCCCTTCTCTTGAGAGAAACTTGGAATAGCCTCCGCGCCGCTTGGTTGGGTGATCCGGTCATCGTGGCGGGAAGCACCCTTTCCGGCGAAGAGGCCCTGGCGCTGAGGGCGTGGATGGCTCTGAGAAATAGCCATCCCTCTCTCAAGCTCATTCTCGCCCCTCGACAACCACGGCGATTCGACGCGGTGGCGGAAGAGCTCCAGGAGCTGGGAATCCCTTTTCACCGAGCCTCCCAGCCATGGCCGCAGGAGGAGAGCTACTGGCGCGGGATCCATCTGGTGTTGTTGGATACCCTGGGAGAGTTACCGGCGGCCTATGGTGAAGGCACCCTCGCCTTGGTGGGTGGTGGTTGGCTTGGAGGGGGGGGGCACAACCCATTGGAGCCCGTTCGCTGGGGAATCCCGGCCCTCATCGGGCCCGGGTACAACAATTTTGAGGATCTAGTCGCACCTCTTCGGGACGCAGGCCTATTGAAGGTTGTCGGGACCGAAGACCTAGAATCCCTGATGCGAGAGGCGCTTGCTGCTTCATCCTTGCGGGGCCCAGGTTGGGGCGGTCCAGCCTCCCTACCGGAAGGTCTTTGCGGGGCCTTAGAAAATACTTGGATTTTGGTCCAGCCATTTCTGTCGAGGCATGGTTAACCTAGCTGATCCTTAGCGGAGCTCCGAGCCGATGCAAGAGCAGTCCCCCCATGTCCTGCTGGTTGACGATGATCCGGCTGTGTTGGGGATGGTCTCCGATGCGCTGAGCCATTTCGGGATCAAGGTCCATGCCTTTTCCGAGGGCGGACCCGCTTTGGCGCTGCTTGAGGATCCAGCTTCGCCGCCCATCGACATGGTCATCTCCGA
>JANXXC010000087.1 GCA_025350765.1 Holophagaceae bacterium
ATCCCAAGCTCCACTGGAGCTTGGTCCCGCACGCCTGCGGCTCAGGGAGATGGGAACCCTACTCGGGATGTTTCCTTTTTTCGGAATTCCACCGCGCTGTCAGAATGGAATGTTCGGAGACTCCCATGCACGACGAGCACGATGCCCCCAGCGAATTCTTGAATGGCCTGCGCATCGCGCCGGGCGGTATTCACAAGGGGATTTCCGCAGCAGACCTCATTGATGACGCCTTCCTCGCTTACAACGGCGGGCGCCTGGGGGAAGCGGCGCGGCTGCTGGCCAATAAGATCCTGAAGCCCGAAGTGACCCTCGGTGTGACGCTCACCGGGGCGCTCACACCCGCGGGGCTGGGGCGCTCCTGCATCATTCCACTCATCCAGGCGGGCGTCATTGATTGGATGGTTTCCACGGGCGCGAATCTCTACCACGACACGCACTTCGCGCTGGATCTGAAACTCCATCGCGGCAATCCCTTCACTAGCGACATCACGCTCCGGGACGAAGGTGTGGTGCGCATCTACGACATCCTCTTCGACTACTCGGTGCTGCTGGACACGGATGCCTTCTACCGTGAATTGATCCGCGCCCCGCACTTCCAGAAAGCCATGAGCACGGCGGAATTCCATTACCACGTGGGCAAAGCGCTGCATGAGCGCGAGCAGGCCCTGGGCATCGGCACCGTGTCGGTGCTTTCGGCCGCCTACCAGTGCGGCGTGCCCATCTACACCTCGTCTCCCGGAGACAGCAGCATCGGCATGAATGTGGCCGCCGTAGCGCTGGAGGGCAATAAGCTGGTCTACGACGTGAACGCTGACGTGAACGAATCCGCCTCCATCGTGCTCGATGCGAAACTCAAAGGCGGCAAGAGCGCCGTGTGGATCCTCGGTGGTGGAAGCCCGAAGAATTTCATTCTGCAAACAGAGCCGCAGATCCAGGAAGTGCTAGGCATTGACGAGCGCGGCCACGATTACTTTTTGCAGATCACCGACGCGCGCCCCGACACCGGCGGCCTGAGCGGCGCCACGCCAGGCGAAGCGGTTTCCTGGGGCAAGATTGATCCCGATCAATTGCCGGATGCGGTGGTTTGCTACACGGACACCACCATCGCCCTACCGCTGCTCACGGCCTACATCCTCACCCGCACCGAGCCGCGCCCCCTCAAGCGTTTGGCCGAGCGCCGCGAAGAACTGATGCAGAATCTCCGCGATCAGTACGCCACCCGCGGACGGCTTTCTGGCGCACCCACCACCGCCCGGGACGTGGCCAAGCGTGGAAGCGCGGTGGGCATGCCCGAGCGGGAAGGCAAGGGCACCTACCCCTGCGGAACGCCAAAACCTTAAGGGTTGTGGGCAGCCAGGGTTGGAAGCTTCCATCAACCTTCGGAATTCAGCCAGGGTCTAAGCCCCTTCTGGAGTATCCATGCGCCCTCCCCTTCTCGCCCTTTACGTGGTCCTGGGTTTGGCTTGCGGGGGAGGCTCCGGTAGCGGCGGCGGCTCCTCGGGCGGTGGACCCGCCCCGGATCCTTGGGCCTCTGTGACTGCGGCCATTCAGAACGCGCAGTCCCAATTCCCGGGCGCCCCGCCCCTTGGCAATCTTTCCGCAGCGCCCGCGGGCCTCACGGTGGAAGTCCTCACGCCCGACGGCGTGGTCTATTCGAAATCCTTCGGCGCTTTCACTAACCAGACCTACGCCGCCGTTGCGTCGGCTTCCAAAATGGTGTCCGGCACGGTACTCCTTCAACTCGTGGACAAGGGCGTCCTGAGCCTCGATACCAAGACCAAGAATCTGTTGAAAGATCGCAATGGCCTGGCCTGGAATGGCAACATGGGCGAGATCAGGCTGCGCGATCTCTTGAGCTTTACCAGTGGCATCAGCGGCGACCTGCCCTCCTCCGATGGCTCGGACATCACGCTGGATGAAGCCGTGCTGAGGATCTTTGAGAGCCAGCGAGCCACGGCATCGGTCCCGGGATCCTATTTCTACTACGGCAGCACCCACCTCCGCATCGCCGCACGCATGGCCGAGGTGTCCACGGGCAAGAGCTGGCGGCAGCTCTTCGACGAAAATTTACGCATCCCCTTGGGATGGTCCGCGCTCAGCAGCTACGGCGGCGGAACGAATCCCAATCCGGCAGGAAGCCTGGCCTGCACGGGCCTGGAGTACACCCGTTTCCTGATGATGCAATTGGGCGGGGGTTTGGATGGATCGAACCGGCTGCTGAGCACAAGTCTGGTGGCTCAACGCCGTCAGGATGCCTTCGGGCCGGGCACCACCCTCGCCTACACCCCCTACGCCCTGCTCCAGCGAATCAATCACTACGGCTTCGGCAATTGGGTGGAGACTCAGAATGGCGCCGCGCCCTCAAACACCAACCCCATCCAGCGGGTGAGCAGCACGGGGAAATTTGGCTGGGCGCCCTGGATAGAAGTCGGAGGCGGTCAGAACTGGGCCGCGCTGATCATGTGCCAGCAGCCCGACGCGGGGGGTTCCTTCCTGCCCAGCGAAAATTTGAAACTCCAGCTTGCGCCGCTCATCTCGGCGGCCATCGCCCAGCGTCCGCCCGTGGTAAGAACCGTGCCCTAACCCGGCGGCTCCCGTATCCTGGAAGCCATGCCAATCGGACGTTTCGCGCCCTCGCCTACGGGAATCCTGCATCTCGGAAACCTCCGCACAGCACTGGCTTCCTGGCTTTCAGTGAAGGCCCGCGGCGGTCGCTGGATCATCCGCATGGAGGACGTTGACACACCCCGCTGCCGCAGCGAATTGGGGGATCAGCAACTGCGGGATCTAGCGTCTTTGGGCCTGGAGAGCGACGCGCCCATCCTCAGGCAATCGGATCGCAGCGGCGCCTATCGCGAAGCCCTTCGTCACCTTCACGAACTCGACCTGCTCTATCCCTGCCAGTGCACGCGCAAAGATCTACATATGCTGGCCTCGGCGCCCCACCTCGAGGATGGCCTAAGGCCCTATCCGAACACTTGCCGCCACCGGGAGTGGGAAGGCTTCGAAGCCGCCCTGCGCCTGCGCCTGCCGAAGGACCGCGTCGTATGGCGCGACGAGCTATTGGGGCCCCAAGACGATGATCCCGCGCAGCTCACGGGCGATCCATTGCTCTTCCGCCGCGATGGATTGTTCGCCTATCACTTGGCGGTAGTAGTGGACGACGGATTCCAGGGAGTGGATGAAATTGTGCGGGGTGTGGACTTGCGCGGCGTCACCGCCACGCAGATCCGCTTGCAGGAAGCGTTGCGGATCCCGCGCTCGCTTTATGCCCATCTCGGCCTGGCCACCGCGCCCGATGGGTCCCGCCTCGGAAAACGCGCCGGGGCATTGGGCCTGGAGGCCCTGCGCCAGCGCGGCAGTTCAACGAATGAAATCCTGGGCTGGCTGGCCTGGAGCTTGGGATGCCTGGATCAGCCAAGGCCTTGCGAGGCCGCGGATCTCGTCAAGCGATTCGATTGGAGCCGGGTTTCAACTCAATCGGTGCAGGTTCCGGTGGCTTGGTCTCAGTGAAATTTCACGTCGAGGTTGCCATCGGCCTTGAAGCGGAAGGAGAAGATCTCTAATTCCTGTGAGCTCTTGAACGCAGTAGGGACGCCCAAAGGCGGGGTTTCTGGATGCACGTCGCCGGTATCGGGATCCACGTCCCACCAGGCGATGCCACCATATTTTTGGAGGCGTTTGGTTCTGATTTCCTCCTCAAGTTTGTGCTTGGCTTGATCGGGAAAAATATCGTCCAGATCCTCGCCATCGAAGCCGAAGAAATGAGCTTTGGGAGGATCCAACGGGGGGTGGTAGTGTTGGGCGTCAGTAATGGCATCCAGCGTCCGCGTGGCCACCAGCAGATGCCCGTCGGGCCTGGGTTTCACGTCGAGGACCGCGTCGGTGAGTGATGCGTCCTCACCCCAGGTTTCGGAACCCAAGGAAGGAAAGATCTCGATGCGCCTTCGACGCCGCCCCGTGTCCGCGTTGAAGGTCCAAAGGATCCCGGTCTCATAGCTGATGAGGGCGAAGCTATCGGGCGACAGCCAAAACTGACCCC
>JANXXC010000097.1 GCA_025350765.1 Holophagaceae bacterium
GTGATTGAGATTGACGCCGTCATCCACGTGGAGCGGGACAGCCAGAAGGCCATTGTCGTCGGGGCGGGCGGCTCCAAGGTGAAGGAGATTGGGACGCTGGCACGGCAGGACCTGGAGCGGTTCCTGGGCGCGCGCGTGATGCTGCGTGTCTTCGTGAAGGTGAGCGAGCATTGGACGCGGACGCAAAAAGGGCTGCGCAGCCTCGGATACGTGCCCAAGAAGGACTGAGAAGATGTGCCGGTTTGACATCCCAAGGCGGTCCAACATAGAGGACGCGCCGTCGTGGCGGGGTAGCTCAGTCGGTTAGAGCGAGGGTCTCATAATCCCTAGGTCGGCGGTTCGAGTCCGCCTTCAGCCACCAAATCTGCCTCCACGATATTCCATCGTGGAGGCTTTTTGGTTTGGGTTCCAACATTGGCGGACTCGACCCTTCGGGTTCTCGTCCCGCCTAACGCGCGCATGCGCGCTCCCAATCGCGCTTCGCGCTCTTGGAGGCGGGAGCCCTCACGAGGCTCCTCCTCCGAAGCCCAGATGGATTTCAAATGGGCTGCATTTCGCGCTCAAAAAAGGGACCGAGATCATTTCCCCAGGGTGGCGAACATGCCCACCGTGGCGGCGGCCATGACTGCGGTGGCGCTCCATCCCAGGACTTTTAGCCGCGGTGCGAGAGTAAATTGCCCCATGACCTTTTTCCGGCAAGCTAGCAGCATGATCATGACCATCAGGGGTGCAGCTACGACCCCGTTCGTGACGGCGCTCCAAAACAAGGCCTTCACAGGGTCGAGGTGGGCGGCGTTCAAGCCGACTCCTACCAAGGTGGAGACGGCGATGACAGCGTAAAACCCCTTGGCTGATTTAGGTTTCTTTTCTAGGCCCACGGGCCACTTTCGGGCTTCCCCCACAGCATAGGCGGAGGCCCCGGCCAGGACGGGCACCGCTAATAGTCCGGTGCCAATGATGCCCAAGCTGAAAAGCAGAAACGCAAAGCGTCCCGCCACGGGCCGAAGGGCTTCCGCGGCCTGGCTGGAGGTTTGAATGTCCTTGATCCCATGGGCGTTCAGCACCACGGCGGCGGTCAGGATGATGAAAAAGGCCACGACGTTAGAGAAGGCCATGCCCACCCAGGTATCCGTTTCCATGTTCCCCAATTGTTCGGGGGCCTGTTCGGGAGCCAGGAGCAGGGGGGATTCAGCGGGATCCAATTTCTGTTCTTCGACTTCCTCAGAGGCCTGCCAAAAGAACAGGTACGGACTGATGGTGGTGCCGAAAATGGCCACGATGGCGGTGAGCGATTCCTTGCTGAACTGGACATGAGGAATGAAGGTGGCGTGGAGAACTTTTAGCCAGGGGATCTTCACCACGAACAGAATTCCCACGTACGCGAAGAGGCCCAGGCAGAGCCATTTCAAGTAAGGGACATAATGGCGATAGGGGATAAAAATCTGTAAGCCCAGACAAAGCAGGCCAAATCCCAGGACATAGATTTGAATGGGACCGCCCAGCAGCAAGTGGAGAGCTGCGCCCATGGCGCCGATATCTGCGCCGATATTGATGGTGTTGGCCAGTAGCAGCAAAGCGATGGCCGCGTAGAGCACCCATTTTGGGAAGTGCTTGCGGAGGCTTTCGGCCAAACCGTGCCCTGTGACCCGCCCCACCTGGGCGCTGATTTCCTGGATGCCGCTCATCAACGGATAGGAAAACACCATGGTCCACAACATGCCCAAACCGAACTGGCTGCCCACTTGGGAGTAGGTGGCGATGCCGCTGGGATCGTCGTCCGAGGCTCCCGTGATGAGGCCAGGACCGATGCGGGCCAAGAGCCCCCGCTTGGGGGCAGGCGGGGCTGAGCGGAGTTTCAGGGCGTATCGTCTCATGGGCAATTTCCAGGGAAAAGAGGAGGCGGAAACTTCCTTTGACGAGGTCTCCTAATCCCGATGCATGGGTGGTGGGTGGAAAAGAAATTCGAGGGCCCGATTTGGCAAGGGCCTCAGGGTGAGCTTAGCGGCCCTTTGTCGGGTGGGAACACGGCTGCACCTTCGGCCTTCTCGGCTCGGGATGGGACGGATTTACCGGGCGGCACTGGCTGCTCCTTCAGTGATCCAAAGGTGTGCGCGTAGACCCAAGTAAACTCCGCGCCCATGAGAAAGATTTGCGCCGAGTAGTAAACCCAGATCAGCAGGATTGCGAGCGAGGCAGCGGCGCCGAATATCGAGGCGATGCCACTCTTGCCGATGAACAAACCGATCAGCAGCTTGCCGATCGTAAAGAGAAGCGCCGTGACCGCCGCGCCCATCCATACATCGGTCCAGTGGATCCGGGCGCGAGGCATGATCTTGTAGATGAGCGCGAACATCACGCAGGTCATCGTGAAGTCCAGTACGAAGGTGATCGTGTGGCCCAACAGCTCCCCACCCGCGAATAGGGGCCCCCACCACTTGCCCACCGCGGCGAGGGCGGCACTCGTGACCAGCGAAACCATCAGCAGGAAACCGATACACAGGATCAAACCGACGGACATTAGATGCGATCTGAACAAGCTCCAGATGCCGCTTAGTTTGAGGGGCACCGGCACGCGCCAGATGCGGTCTAGTGCATTTTGCAGTTCAACAAACACCGTGGTCGCCCCGATCAACAGGAACACGGCGCCAGTGACCGTGGCCACGATGCCTTTGCCGGGTTGGTTGGCCGATTCCAGCAGCGCTTGCACCGCGCGAGCGCCCTCCTCGCCCATGAGCCCGCGGAGCTGGCCAAGAATCTCGCCGCGCGCGGCATCGGGCCCGAACACCAGTCCTGCGAGCGCGATGACGATCAGCAGCAGCGGGGCGATGGAGAACAGCGTGTAGTACGACAGGGCCGCGCCCATGCTGGGGGCGTAGTCATCAACCCACGACAGAGCGGCTGACTTGATCAAGACCCACGTCGCCTTGAGCCGGATCGTCATATCGTTCATCGCAACGGTTCCCATCGGTCGAGTGAATCACAGCCAGAATTCCCGCATTCTCACGAAGCATTCTTTCAGCCGAACGCAGGACTGCCTATGCTTTCATTTTTCGGTGGGGAAGGGTTCGGACGCTTAGGGACCGTTATGAAATAGCCAATGTCGTATTGGCCATTCCAACACGGCCCCTTCGGCCGGCCAAAGTGCGCGTGGGAAAAGGTTGTTTTGTTAGGCCGGCCTACACCCTACCCATGAGCAACAAGACGACCAGAATCACCAGGATCAAACTCACACCGCCGCTTGGGTAGTAACCCCATTGCCGACTGTGAGGCCACGCGGGCAGGGCACCTAGCAGCATCAAGACCAAAACGATGACCAAAATGGTTCCGAGCATTTCGTTTCTCCTAAAGAAATAATGGCGGGGAAAAGGTCTTGTCTTTTCTCAGCTCTTTTTGCTTCCCATGACCAGCAGCACGATGCCGCCCATGAGCGCAACCGCGCCCGCGATCGGAGGCAGCGGAATGGTGTTCGTCTTCTCAGCCGTAATATGGACGGAACCGATATCAACCACCTTCTCTCGGGTCTTGTAGGTGATGCCTTGGTATGCAAAGGCGACAATTCCCACAACGATGAGGAAGAGGCCTAAAAAAGTGGATGTTTTCATTCCGTTCCTTTCGAGCATTACTTCCGATCGATTTCGATGTTTTCCTTAGTGCCACTATTGGTCACCGCGACCATGATGCCGATTCCAATCGCGATCACGACTCCGATCACAGTCCAGGTCGTCCCGATGCTTTCCAGAATGCCCAACTTCCATAAGGCGCATAGAACGCCGATGATTAAGACGACAAAACCGAGAAGATACATTCCAGTCCATTTCATGATGCGTCTCCAAATAAAAATCTAGTGAGTGAGAGGACCAAGCCCTGTCATCTGCCTGGTTGGCCGTGGTGAGTGGGCTGCAATTCAAAGAGAGGACAGCGGATTTCGTGCCACACATTTAATACATTTGCATTCAAGTATTTGCGATTCTTGCAATCCAGTTTAACTGAATTTTTCAATCAAGATGAAGGAGTGCTCGCTTCAATTCGAAGGAATGAAGCACCCAATTCGAGCTGAGAAATCACAGCCAGTATTCCCACATTCTCCCGAGCATTTCTTTCAGCCGATCCAGGAGCGGCCGGCGTC
>JANXXC010000098.1 GCA_025350765.1 Holophagaceae bacterium
GGCCACAGATCTAGCTACTGACTTGGCCTCCGGCCACGGGGAGATGGCATGAGCGAATTGACGCTCACCTCCCTGGACGTGGCGAAAATCCGTGAAGATTTTCCGCTGCTCACCACGCCCTTCCACGGCAAGCCCATGCACTATTTGGACAGCGCCGTGAGCGGGCAGATGCCCGGTGTGGTCATCGAGCGCATGGCCCACTACCAACGCTTCGAGCACACCAATGTCCATCGAGGCGTGAGCACGCTGTCCCAGGAAGCCACGGATCGTTTTGAAGAAGCCCGCGAAAAGGTGCGCGCCTTCATCAAGGCGCCGAGCGTCAAGCAGATCGTGTGGACCCGCGGCACGACCGAAGCCATCAACCTCGTGGCTCAGAGTTGGGGCCGAACCAACCTCAAGGATGGCGACGAGATCCTGCTCAGCGCAATGGAGCACCACGCCAACATCGTTCCTTGGCAAATGCTGGCCACCGAGAAGGGCGCTTCCATCCGAGTCATTCCTATGGATGATCGCGGCGTGTTGGATCTGGATGCCCTGGACGCGCTGCTGACGCCTCGCGTGAAGGTTCTCGGCATCACCCATGTCTCCAACGTATTGGGCACCGTGAATCCCCTGAAAGAGATTATCGCCAAGGCGCACGCCAAGGGCGTTGTGGTGGTGGTGGATGGCGCTCAGGCCGTGCCGCACCTCGCGGTGGATGTCGTTGATCTCGACGCGGATTTCTATGTTTTCAGCGGCCACAAACTCAGCGGCCCCACGGGCATCGGCGTGCTCTACGGCAAAAAGGAATTACTCGAGGCCATGCCTCCTTGGCAGGGCGGCGGCAACATGATCCTCTCCGTGTCCTGGGAAAAGACCACGTATATGGGCGTCCCAGGAAAATTCGAAGCCGGCACGCCGCCCATTGCCGAAGCCATCGGATTGGGCGCGGCCATCGATTATCTGAACGCCATCGGCCTCGACCGTATCGCCGCCGTTGAACACGCGCTGCTGGACTACGCCACGGCAGAACTCTCCAACATCGAGGGTCTGCGCATCATCGGGACCGCGCCGGGAAAAGCCTCGGTATTGAGCTTTGTCCTGGAAGGCATTCACCCCCACGACGTGGGCAGCATTCTCGACCACGAGGGCGTCGTCGTTCGTGCGGGCCACCACTGCGCCCAGCCGGTGATGACCCGCTTCAACATCCCAGCCACCACCCGCGCCAGCTTCGCCTACTTCAATGACAAGGCCGACGTGGATGCCCTGGTGGCGGGCATCCAGCAAGTGAAGGAGATTTTCAGCTGATGGCTACCGATCCGCGCGAGCTGTACCAACAGGTCATCATCGAGCACAACAAGAAGCCGCGGAATTTCGGCAAGCTCGACACCCATACCCACCATGCCGACGGTCACAATCCGCTTTGCGGCGACCAGCTCCAACTCACGCTTAACGTGGTGGATGGCCTCATCGAAGACATCAAGTTCGAAGGGCATGGCTGCGCCATTGACGTGGCTTCCGCATCCCTCATGACCGGCGCGGTGAAGGGGAAACCCGTCGCCGAAGCTGAAACCATGGCCGACCAATTCCGCAGCATGGTGCGGGGCGATCTGGACCCCGCCACGGACGCCCACTTGCTCGGAAAGCTCACCCTTTTTAAGGGTGTCAAAGATCTCCCCAGTCGCGTGAAGTGCGCCGTCCTGCCTTGGGCCACGCTGCATTCCGCACTCAAGGGCGAAGCGACTGTGAGCACCGAATGAATCCAGCGATTGCAGCGATTCCCACGAAAAAGGTAATGCCGATGAGCCCCTTGTTTTTTTACATGGCCGTAATCGCAGGAATCGCTGGATAAAACATGCCGAAAATCGCCGAGATCGAATACACCCCCAACCCCAACGCCGTGAAGTTCCTGCTGAAGGAACCCGTGGCCCTTGGTTTTCCCAAAAGCTTTCCCAACGCGGAAATCGCCGCCAACGATGAGCTGGCCAAGGCGCTTTTTGAAGTGGGTCACGTGGTGTCGGTCTTCATGCAGGACAAGTGGCTGACGGTCACCAAGACCGACGACGTGAAATGGCCAGACCTGCTGCCCAAGCTGGCCGCGCCCATTCGCGCCGCTTCCAGCATCAGCGGCCAGACGGCCGAAGCCACCGCCAAGCGCGAATTCAACAAGATCAACGATGAGCACGACGAGATCCTGAAAAAAGTTCACGCCATTCTCGAAGAAAGCATCCTCCCCGCCCTAGCCGCCGATGGTGGCGGACTCGAGGTCGTGGGCCGCGTGGACAAGCAAGTGATGATCCGCTACCAAGGCGCCTGCAACTCCTGCCCCAGCTCTCTGACAGGAACCCTGGCCGCCATTGAAGGGATGTTGCAGAAAGAGATTGATCCCGAGCTGGTGGTGGTTAGCGTTTGAACCACCGAAGAGGGCTCATCGAATCTTCAATAGCTCAACAAGCGTCTCCTGCTTGAGTTCCAAGGCCAAGGCTTGGCATCGGAGACGACTTTCAGCATCAGCTTCGGTGGCCATCCGATGAGCTGTATCCGTGGCTGCCGAGAGCTTGCCTTCTTTTAACTCCGCTTCGAAAAGAATGGCCAGCCAGTGACCTACACCCGATTGAGCGCGTTCCTTCCTGCTAATTCGTTTGATGCCCTTTTTGCTCACAGTGAGCTGTCCGGACCACTCTTCCCCAACCTCAGGATGGAATTGAGCCTGCAGACGGGCAAGCATCTCCAAGCGCGACTGCGCGAAATGTCGCATGGCGGGCCAGTTCTTTTCCTCCCTTAGTTGAGATTCGGCTTCAATTAGGGCGTCCGAATTCGGCCACACCGCCGGGTCCGCCGACCAGGAAGGAACCTCCAATTCCTCAATGAAGCTGGCAAGGCTGGGGTTGTCCAGGTGCCAACCCGTGAAAAAGATCAGCATTCTCCATCCCGGAGCAAGTTCGGGGGAATGACGAAGCACCTCGCGCGCAATTTCAATCCGCTCACTCGCCACTTTTGAAAGAGGGCTCTCTACCTTCAGGTTTGGTGTGGGTTTTACCGGTTGGACGAATATATTCGGACCCGCACTCCAATCGCTCTGGCGGAGCAATTCATCCACCACCCACGCTGTCTGGGCAACCACCCGCGTTCCCAAATGGGACCGCAAAAGATTTTCCAGATATCCGTACCATTCCCATCGGGCATCAATCCGGTCGGGATGGTTGCGGACGAAGGCGCCGAACTCATCAATGGAAGAAACCCAACCAGCCTTGGCACACTCTGCCCGGATATCCGATGGAGGCGCCCCCTCCCAACGAATCAGGATCATTCCCTTTTGATTGATCAAGTACACCCCGGGCTCGCCAATACCCAGGGGGCGCAGATCTTTGTCGGATGCATGGTACTGGCGGACCACTAGATCAGCCATGAGATCGGCATTTTCTGGGTCGCTCAGGGCCTTCATCCATGAAGCCCCCTGCTCGGAGTCCACCAGCAGGAGGGCGCCTTTCTTGAAAGCAATCAAAGATAAAAGTGAAGGCCGAAGCGAATCCACCTTGTCTTCAGCCTTGTTTTCTTGGACCACCAGCAAAGGCGCCGGATTAAGGGGAAGTAGCATCATCATTGGACCACCGTGGCCAGATCTTCATCCAAATGGAGATCCTCTTTGGCATCGTATTCCATCGTGATCACATAATTAATTCCCTTTAACACACGGTTACTTTGGGTGAGCGGCCCTTCATCCGTGGATCCGTACACCAACATTTTTTTCCCTTTGGCGTCGGTGAAAGTGATCTTCAAGGGGGTAACGCGAAGGGTTGTACCTTCTTTTTGACGTAGGTAATCAGGCAGGAAAAGGGCGGGAGCTTGCCAGCTCCTTGACAAGGCGGCAGAGGGATCCCGCCAAACCTCGTCGAGTTTGTATTTCCTTTGCTTAGAGCCATCCTTCATGGCTCGGGGATTTAAGAACAAATGTGCCCTTTACGTGGAAAGGCGGGAGAAATGTTTTTGGGTAGTTGTCGAGGGGACGAACCACGAAGGTGACATAGACAGGAAGCGCGTCCTGGGGCGGGGCGGCGAAGATCATGGTTCGTCCCTCATCTAAATTCCGTCAAACCCAGGCTACGAGCATTTGTAGGTGCAGTCCCAGGTGGTTTCCGTCCCGCCATCTTTATGCACAATCCGATGGACCACCACACCTGTCAAGGTACAACCTTGGATGTAGGGGCAGTCCGCCTTCATTGGCGGCGCGAGGAATCCTGCTGCCACAGCAGCAAGCCCAAGGAGCCTGATGAGTTTCTTCAGGTGTTTCTCCCGAGAAATGGACTAAGTGACGCAGTTTCACTGGGTTGTACCTATATAATGCCCCCTTCGCCCATTTATCAAGCGTGATTTTTTTTATTTACTCAACCCGATTTCTCAGTTCCTTATTTTTATGAAGATTCCGAGAGAATTTGATCGAAATCATTCGTGTGATGACTCAGTTCTTTTTCCCCTGGTTTTTCCCCGCGTTCCCGCGTAATCTGGTCCTTCTGCCGGACCTGTGTGCCGGGATTCCAGCCACCCTGAGGAAACAGGGGGCAACTTAAAAGAGGTGGACTGAATGTCCAAGTTAGAAGCAATCATCAAGGGGCATGCGTCTAAGCGCATGGGCAGCATCAACGTGCTGGACGCAGCGCAGCTGGACGACGACTCGACGGAGGCCCAGGAGTTCCTGGCGGCTCTGCAGGGCGAGACCCGCGGCCTGAAGGAAGACGAGGTCGTCCGCGGCCATGTCGTGGAGATCCGCGGCAAGGACGTGATCATCGACATCGGCTACAAGGGGTCCGGAACCGTCAACATCGACGAGTTCAACAACCCTGACGGC
>JANXXC010000101.1 GCA_025350765.1 Holophagaceae bacterium
GCACCTGCACGAAGGCGCCGGGATTACGGTAGGCATCCTGGGAGCTGAGATCAAAGACCAAACGCGGTTCACTGCTCGGTTCGCGGGGATCGGTGAACCAAGTTCGGGTCCACTTTTTGTCGCGATCGAATTCCTTCAGCACCAGCAAATCGCGGTATTCGCCCCATTCCATGCCCGTGAACCGATGTTGGAGTTTTGCGAGTTCCTTGGGCGCGATGGCAAAGGGCGCGGCTTGCATCATCACCTTGTCGCGGTGAGGGACTTTGGCTTTGGGATCGCCGCCATCCAAGGCCTCCACCCATGCCAGCGTGGCCGGTTCCGTGGGGCGCCAATGAATGGACCGCGGGCCTTTGCGGACCCCCTGGATGGGGATGTCTTCGGCCAGCGGAAGATCCGCCACCGTGTGGATGGCGCTGCCTTTGGCATCCCATACTTCAATCCGAACGGGGAACTCTCTCGCCGCGACTAGGTAGGAAAAGGGCTTGTGAAGGATGTGCAACAGGGCGTGCTTGCCATCGGGCGCGGGCTGGGCGTTTTCAATGAGGCCGGGCTTTCCGAGGGGCGTCTGAATGAAGGATGCAACGTCGAGGCGCACCAGTTGTGACGTGGCGTAGTACGAAAAAAGTGCTTCGTCATGGGCGTTCAGCAGCAGATCTTCCAGCGTCCGAATGGGCGCGGCTTTGCCCTTGGCGGGATCGTGTTCTTGGATGCGCGGACCCATCGGCGCGGTGGGTTCAATAGGCGTTGGGCCCTGGTTCGCGGGCACCGCGAGGCACAGCAGGGCGCCGCCGCCAACCCAATCAAGGGGATTCCCGAAAGCGGCGTTGAGCTTCAAGCCTGGCGCCTTGCGGAGGCGTCCGCTCTGGGCATCGCCGATCCAGAGTTCCGTCGCGTGATCGGTGACCCCCAGCATCGCGAAATGTCGTCCATCCGGCGCCCAATGAGGCGGCCCCATGCGCGCGTTCGCGGGAAGGGCCACCGCGATATCGCGGGCCTCGGCGATGCGTTTGAGCCGCAGGGAGATAACCCGCGGCGTGCGATGGGGACTGCGGGTGCGAGGGTCCACCCGGGCCCCCGCCAAGCGCAGCATGGGCCTCGCCAACTCCCGGATGGAAGGGTAGCGTTCCAGGTCAGCCATCAAGATGGTGTCGCCGCTGGGGCTCGGGTGAAAGCTCGGTGGCGCAGGCGCATCCAGGACCTCCTGAATGGCCTTGGGCGGCTTTTGGTAGGGGTCCTGGGCGTGTAGCTGCACCAGGAGCAGAACAGCGGCGACGGATGCGAGTGGGCGGCGCAAGGGGACTCCCAGACAGACGATCATCCTGGCACAAAAACTAAGCGCCCTTTCGGGCGCCTTGTCTCAGGGCATGGTCAATTAGTCTTCGCGTTCCGCCTTGTTGAAGGCGTCCGCGAGGGTGGCCTTTTTGAAAGCCGGAGCATTGGCTTTGGCGGTGTCGAAGTCGCCGCGTTCGGCGTCCATTTCCATCTGCTTGACGGAGAGTCCAATGCGGCGCTCGGTGGGATCGAGCTTCACGATCTTCATCACAAGTTCCTGACCCGCGTGGTATTCCTTCTGGATGTCTTCCACGCGCTTGCGGGAAAGCTCCGAGACGTGCACCAGGCCTTCGATTCCTTCGCCGAGGTCGACGAAAGCACCGAAGTCCGTCAGGCGGGCGATCGTGCCTTGAATGGTGTCGCCGACGTGGTGGCCTTCGAAGAAGATCTCCCACACGTTGGGTTCCATGTGCTTGACGCCGAGGCTCATGCGCTGGGCCAGGGGATCCAGGCTCAGCACCTTGGCGGTGATCTCGTCGCCCTTCTTCACCAGCTCGTTGGGGTGCTTGATCTTCTTGGTCCAGCTGAAGTCGGAGACGTGGATCAAGCCGTCAATGCCATCTTCCAGCTCGATGAAGGCGCCGAATTCGGTGATGTTGCGCACGATGCCCGTGACGATCATGCCGGGCTGATATTTCTCGGCGATGGCCATCCAGGGGTTCGGGGTGATCTGCTTCATGCCCAAGCTGATGCGGCGATTTTCAGGGTCCACCTGCAGGATGATGGCTTCCACCTGGTCGCCCAGGTTGACCATGCCCTTGGCGGACTTGACCTTCTTGGTCCAGCTCATCTCGGAGACGTGGACAAGGCCTTCAACACCGGGTTCCAGCTCCACAAAGGCGCCGTAGTCCGTGATGGAGACCACCTTGCCCTTGACGTTGGCCTGGACGGGGAATCGCTCCTCGACCGTGAGCCAGGGATCCGCGAACTTCTGTTTGTAGCCCAGGGAAACGCGCTCGGTGTCCTTGTCGTACTTGAGGATTGCGACCTCGACCTTGTCGCCCACCTGGAACATTTCGCTGGGGTGGTTCAGCCGGCCCCAGGACATGTCGGTGATGTGCAGCAGGCCGTCCACGCCGCCCAGATCCACGAAGGCGCCGTACTCGGTGATGTTCTTGACGGTGCCTTCCACCAGCTTGCCTTCTTCAAGGCCGGCCAAGGTCTCTTCCTTCATGGAGGCGTTGATGGTCTCCAGGAAGAGCTTGCGGGAAAGCACGATGTTGCCGCGGCGGCGATTGACCTTGATGACCTTCATATCGAAGGACTTGCCAAGGAAAGGATCGAGGTTGCGCACGGGCTTGGTGTCCACCTGCGAACCGGGCAGGAAGGCGCGGATGCCGATATCCACGGCGAGGCCGCCCTTGACCTTCTCCAGCACGACGCCGTGAACGGTCATGTTGGAACGGAAGGCCTTCTCGACCTCGTCCCAGATCTTCATCTTCTCGGCGCGCTCGCGGGAAAGGCGCACGTTGCCGTTGGCGTCTTCCAGGTACTCGAGCAGCACTTCGACCACGTCGCCCACGGCGACGCCCACGGTGCCGTCAGGGTTGTTGAACTCGTCGATGTTGACGGTTCCGGACCCCTTGTAGCCGATGTCGATGATCACGTCCTTGCCGCGGATCTCCACGACATGGCCGCGGACGACCTCG